>JALYZS010000263.1 GCA_030948745.1 Vulcanimicrobiota bacterium
GACCGACCTTGGCGAATACATCGTACAACTGGCTGGCCAAGGACCTTCGCACGTCACTGCGCCCGCGCTGCACCTCAGCCGGCAGCAGATCGGCGAGATCTTCGCGCGGCGCTTGGGGATCCCGTACAGCGACGACCCGCACGTCCTCATGGAGGCAGCGCGTACACGTTTGCGCGAGCGCTACCTCACCGCGGGCGCAGGCATCACGGGCGTGAACTTCGCCGCTGCCGACAGCGGCACGCTCGTCGTCGTGGAGAACGAAGGCAACGGCGGTCTCAGCGCATCCGTGCCGCCGGTCCACATCGCACTCATGGGCATGGAGAAGCTCATCCCGCGGCTGCGCGATCTGCCTGTCTTCCTGGCGGTGCTTGCGCGTTCCGCGACGGGGCAAAGGCTCACCACCTATACGCATCACTTCCTGGGACCGTTACCTGCCGGACATCTGTATTGCGTCGTCGTGGACGCCGGGCGCAGCAGGATGCTGGCCGATCCGCGTCTGCGTGAAGCGCTCTACTGTATTCGTTGCGGCGCGTGTTTGAATGTTTGCCCGGTGTATCGTCGAGCGGGCGGCCTCGCGTACGGGTCGACCTATGCGGGTCCGATCGGTTCTGTCATCACACCGCAGCTGCGAGGAGGCATTGCGGCGGCGCAATTGCCCTATGCATCCTCGCTGTGCGGCGCGTGTAAGCAAGAATGTCCGGTGATGATCGACCTGCCGCATCAGTTGGTGTACCTGCGCCACAAAGCAGTGCGTGAGACTCGGTACGCCCACAGTCAAGAGCGCTGGATGCTGCGTGCGTTCGCATGGTGCATGCGCCGGCCGTGGGCTTACGGGCTGGCAAGCTCCCTCGTGCGGGCGCTGCTGCCGCATACCAGCGCGCAGCATGCGCTCGTCCCCGGGCTGCGTCGCTGGACGCGTCGACGCCGCCTGCCGGCGCCACCCGCGCAAAGCTTCAAGCAATGGTGGCAGCGCCGATGAAGGCAGCGCCAGCGACGCCGGATAACGGCCGCGCGGCCGTGCTGGGCGCTGTCGCCGCCGCGTTGCGACGGCATCCAGGCACGGCAGAGCTGCCGCCGGCTGCGGCCCTAGACGCCGCGATCGACGCTCCTGCAGACGCAACAGGCTCCGAGACATCCGTCGACACCTTCGTCGCTTCGGCGCTGGCGTTGGGCGCAAGCGTGAGCATCGTCGCTGACGTGCGGGCCTGCGCGAGTCTGCTCGCGCGCGATCTGCTCGAGCTCGGCTGCCGTCGTGTGGCGGTGCAGTCGTCGCCGTTGGCCGCCGTGATCGCCCAGCGGCTGGTGGATGTTGAGTTCGAAACCGCACGCGAGATGGGGTTGTCCGCGCTCGAGGCGGTGCCATGCGGCATCATCGAAGCGCGTGCCTTCTTCGCCGACACCGGCTGCGCTCTGGTCCTGGCCGACAATACGGGAGATCGCGTGTTGCCGTACCTTCCGCGCACAAGCTGCATCGTCGGTACGCTCGCTCGCGTGCACGCTTCATTAGAAAACGAGGCGTTAGCCGAACTGCACGCTGCGCTGCAGTCGGGGATGCGCGGCGAAGCGCTCATCGTCGGAGGTCCGAGCCGCACGGCGGACATAGAAAAAATCCTGATCATGGGCGCCCACGGTCCAGCCGAAGTGCGGATCTACCTGTTGCGCGAGGCCGGGCTGTAAAGGGGAAGCCCCGTTTCAGCCGCTCTGCTTTTTTGTCCTGAGCGTGACTTGTTGTTCCCGGCGCAAAAGCGCTTGTTTGCGCTGCATACCCCAGCGGTATCCGCCGCTGGCCGCAGTGCCGCCAACCGCCCGATGGCACGGGATGAGCACGGCAACGCGATTCGCGCCGCAGGCGCGTCCAACCGCGCGCGCAGCGCTGGGCGCACGGATGGACGCCGCGATCTGGCCATAGGTGCGCGTCTGACCGTAGGGGATCGCGCTCAGCGCTTTCCACACCTTGTGCTGGAACGCGGTCGCGCGCACGTCGAACGCGAGCTGCGGCAATGCGGCGCCCCGCTCGAGATGCGCGACGATCTGCTGCACGATCGGCCGCAGCCGGCGATCGTCGCGATTGATATGTGCGGCGTGATAGTCAGCGCGCAAACTCTTTTCGAGCGCGCTCTGCGAATCGGCGAAACGGATCTCGCTGACGCCGCGCGGCGTGCATGCGACAAGCATCCGCCCGAGCGTCGTCTTCACGATCGTGAAAGCCATCTGCGTGCCATCGCCTGCGCGGCGCACGGTGTCCGGCGTCATCCCCAAGCGCGCGCTGCCGTTCTCATACAGGCGGCTGCTGGAGCCGTAGCCCGCATCATACAGCGCGTTCGTCACCGACCCGCCGGCTTTGAGCCGCTCCTTCAACCGCTGCACGCGCCGCGTCGAAGCATATTCTTTTGGGGTGATGCCCAACGACGATTTGAAAAGACGCTGCAGATGCGAGGCGCTGATGCCGGCCGTTGCCGCGAGGTCACGGAGCCGTTGCGCCTTTTCGGCGGTGTCGATGCGGGCGCATATCTGCGCGACGAGCGTGCGATCCTTGTGCGAGGAGCTTTCATCCGGCTTGCAGCGCAGACAGGCGCGATACCCGCCCGCCCGGGCGTCGTTCGGCGTGCCGAAAAAGGAGACGTTTTCAGGTTTGGGGCGCTTGGCGGGGCACGAGGGACGGCAATAGATCTTCGTCGATCGCACGGCGACCACGAACCGCCCATCGGCCGCCTTGTCGCGGTTCTCGAATGATCGCCAACGCGTTTGGGTGAGAGAGTCGTTCATGTCGTCATCATCGCGGATGGAGCGGAAAAAGTCTATCCGAATCCGGCCGTCAAACGAGTTCGCGAGGGTTCACGACTTACCATGTATGACAGCATCATCATCGGCTTGGGCGGCATGGGCAGCGCCGCTGCCGCGCACCTGGCGCAGCGCGGCCAGCGCGTCCTCGGGTTGGAGCAGTTCTCGCCGGTGCACGCGCTAGGTTCGTCGCATGGCCAAACGCGCATCATCCGGCAAGCATACTTCGAGCATCCCGCCTATGTGCCGCTCCTGCTGCGGGCGTACGAATTGTGGCACGATCTCGAGTCGCGCTGCGGCGAAACGCTGCTCGTGCGCACCGGCGGCCTGCTCGTGGGCAACGAATCAAGCCCGCTTGTGGCTGGTTCGCTGCGCAGCGTGCGCGATCACGGTCTGGCCCACGAAGTGTTCGATGCGACCGGGCTGTACAAGCGCTTCCCCGCGATGCACCCGCAGCCTGATGAGATCGGCGTGTTCGAACTGCCGGCCGGCATGCTGTTCCCCGAACGGTGCGTGCGCGCGCACCTTGACTGGGCAGCCGCGGCAGGCGCTGAACTGCGCTTCGACACGCCGGTCGTGCGATGGGGCGCTACGCCGGATGGTGCTGTTTGGGTGACGACCGCGGACGGCCGGCGGTTTGAGGCGGCCAGCCTTATGCTGTGCGCCGGCGCGTGGCTGCAGCGCTACGCCGCAGACATCGGGTTGCCCATCCGCGTTGAACGTAACGTCATGCACTGGTTCGCCCCGCAGCCTGATGCGGACGTCGCCAGACTTGCAGCCCTGCCCGTTTTCATCGTCGACCGCCGCAAGGGCGACCTTCTCTACGGTGTGCCGTTCATTCAAGGGCAAGGGCTCAAGGCGGCGTTCCATCACTCACACCGATACACGAGCCCGGATGGTTTGCAGCGCGATGTCGACCCGGCCGAAGCGTGCGGCGTGCACGAGGCGCTACGCGCATGGATCCCCGACGCGGCTGGCGAGCGCATCACCTCAGTCGCGTGCATGTACACGATGACGCCCGACGAGCACTTCATCATCGGTCGCCACCCCGCGCACGCAGCGGTCATCCTCGCCGGCGGATTTTCCGGCCACGGCTTCAAGTTCTGTAGCGTCGTCGGGGAGATACTGGCTCAGCTCGCGATTGACGGCGAACCGGTGCACTCCATCGCGCTCTTCTCGCCGACGCGTTTCGGCTCGGCGCGCGCGCAATAAAAAGACGGCCGGGGACGGCCGTCTCTTTGCACGTGAGCGCGTTAAGCGCGGATCAATAGGCGCGTTGTTTTTGGAAGCAGTCGCGGCAATACACCGGCTTGTCGCCGCGTGGCTGGAACGGAACTTCCGCTGGGCCGCCGCAGCTGCTGCAAGTGGTCGAGAACATCTGGCGCTGCGCACCACCACCGCCACCACCGCCGCCGCCGTAGCGAGGACGGTCCATGCCGCCGCCGGATGCACGGTTGGCTTTACGAGCCTGGCGGCAGTCCGGGCAACGGTTGGGCTTGTTTTGGAAACCCTTCTGAGCGTAAAATTCTTGTTCGCCTGCTGTGAATGTGAATTGTGCGCCGCAATCGACGCATGTCAATAATTGATCGGTATACACGTGGTTTTTGACTCCTCTTGCGCTTTGGAGCAGCTCGAAAGCCGCCGTTTCGTCAGCGCACTTTGCGGTGATATCGGTTCGGCTCTGGGGGTCCTGACGATCGCAAAGAGGAGATTAAAAACATTTCCAATTTCGACGCAACTTAGCCACCAAGACCAAAACCATCAATTATCATAACATCCTGTCAAGGGGATGGCAAGTATCCCCTGCGCCGCTAGCGGGGTAAATAGCACGCCGCCCAGCGAGACAAGCGCACTTGCAGGGCAAGGCGACCGGGGCCATGCCGGCGCGGTGCGCGGCGACCTGGCGGTGATGCTCAGTAGCGCGCCATTGCCGGGTCGATGCGGTCCGCCCAGGCGGCTATTCCGCCCCGAAGGCTGCGCGCATCGGCGAAGCCTGCGGCATGCAGTTGCCGCACCGCCTCGGCGCTGCGGATGCCTGAGTGGCAATAGGCGATGATGGGGATGTCGCGTGGCAGCTCGTGCGCGCGTTGCGCCAATTCTCCCATCGGAATCTCGTGCGTGTTCTGCAGCGCAGCGATCTCGCGTTCCACAGGCTCACGCACGTCCAGCAACGCGATCTGCTCGCGCGCATCGAGGCTGCGCTTGAGCTCAAGCGCATCGATCTCGCTCGACGGCTCGCAGACCTGTTCGTAATCGATGGAGAGGTCTTCGGTCGACGACCCGCACGCCGCGCACTGCGGATCTTTCGCGAGGCGCAGTTCGCGAAAGCGCATGGCGAGCGCGTCGAAGACGAGCAGCCGGCCTGCGAGCGATTCGCCCACCTGGGCGATCAGCTTGAGCGTCTCGGTCGCTTGGATAAGACCGATGATGCCGGGTAACACCCCCAAGACCCCCGCTTCGTTGCACGATGGCGCGGCGCCGGGCGGTGGTGCGTGCGGGAAAAGGCAACGATAGCATGGGCCGCGGCGCGCGTCGAACACCGAGGCTTGACCTTCGAACCGGAACACCGAGCCGTAGACCAGCGGTCGGCCAGCGCGTACACACGCGTCGTTGACGACGTAGCGGGTGGGGAAATTGTCGCTACCGTCGGCGACGATGTCGTACGCGGCGATGATGCTGTCCGCGTTCCTGCTGTCCAGCCGCTGCTTGTGGGCGTGCACGCTGACGTGCGGATTGAGCTCGCGCAAACGGCGTTGCGCCGAGTCGACCTTATGCTCGCCGATGCTGTCGCTGTCGTGCAGCACTTGGCGCTGCAGGTTGGTCAGATCGACCACGTCCTCATCGACGATGCCGAGCGTGCCGACGCCGGCGGCTGACAAATAGAGCGCGAGCGGCGATCCCAGGCCGCCCGCTCCCACGAGCAGCACGCGCGCATCTTTGATACGCTGTTGGCCCGTTGCGCCGATCTCGGGCAGCATCAAGTGCCGGCTGTAGCGCTGCCTCTCAGCCTGGGTCAGCTGCGCGTTGGTCTGCATCGCCATGTCTGCTATTTCGACAGCCAAGGGCCGATGTCAGGCTGGCGCGGGCGGCCTCGCGCGGCGCTCAGCTGATGGGCTCGCGTCCGGCCACAGCCTTATAGGCGAAGGCCGCGATGACGCCGCCCAGCATGGGCGCGAGGATGAAGACCCATAATTGCGACAACGCCCAGTCGCCTGCGTAGATGGCGGGCGCTATGCTGCGCGCGGGATTGATCGAGGCGTTGGTGATCGGGATCGCGACGAAGTTCGTCACCGCGAGCGCCACGCCGATGGCCAAGCCCGCAAAACCGTTCGGCGCGGTTTTTGCCGTCGCACCGAGGACGGTCAGGACGAGCACGAACGTCAAGATGAGCTCGGTGATGAATGCGGCTCCCAGCTGCGCGCCGACGGCGGAGTGATCGTTGAATCCGTTGGAGACGGCCGCCGCGGCCGCGTGCACCGCTGTGCTGCCCGACAAGCCCCCGGTCGCCCCGATCTGGATGCTCGTCACGCCTTGCAGGATGAGCGCGATGAAGCCGAACCCGCAGATGGCGCCTAATATCTGCGCGATGATGTACGGAGCCACATCCCTGGCGTGCATCCGGCCAGCGATCGCCGCGCCGACGGTGACGGCCGGGTTGATGTGGCAGCCGGAGATGGGGCCCATGGTGTAGATCATCGCCAGCAGCGTCAAGCCGAACGCCAGCGAGATGCCGAGATGGCCGACACCGCCGCCATCGAAGATCGCCGTTCCCAGGCCCACGAGCACGAGCACCAGCGTGCCTACGAATTCCGCGATGTACTTGTTCACGCGCCGCACCTCAGGCGCAATCGCTTAGCTCGCGGGCGGGCGGTGACCTTCGACGCAGCGGCGCTGCCGGCGGGGCCAGGAGGGGTGCGCATGCCCGCGCAAGAGCAACGCATGCACGAACACGAACGCGAGGGCGCTCTCGATCTGCGCCACATCGGCAGATTTTATGACAAAGAGATGGCGATCGACAAACCCGGTATGGAGATGTCCAAGCCCGGCATGCCGGATCTACGCCGGCGCAAACACTCGGTGAACGTGCCCGGGGCGCAAGAAGGCGGCCCCGCGGACAACCCGCCGCAAAACCAACGCTAGAGATCGCCGCCTTTCACGCCCGTCGGTGCTCCATCTCATTCGTTCCTTCGAAGCCTAATGGCGCATATAACGGCCTTCCCGCGGGGCTTGCACGCAGGCGGACGTTGGTGCATCCCCTACCGCGTAGCCAGCTTTCGGCGGCGAGAGTGAGGTCCCGCGCCAATCCGCGTCGTCGGTACTGCGGTTTCACATAGATGCCCGCGATGTAGCCCCAGCGCCGCTGTGTGCAGATCGCGCTCGGGTAGCCATCCAAAATAAGGCCGCAACCACTGCCTGCCGGCTCTACACCCTTCCAAGCGAAGAACCACATAAGCTCGCCCGCCGCATGACGGCGCGTGAAATATGCTATCGCGCGCTGCTTCCAATCGGGCGGCAGATCGTCGCCGCTGATGCCCACTTCTTGACGCATCGCGAGCCAGAAATCCGCTGCGATATGGAAGTGCTTGCACGGCAGGGCATGCACTTCGAAGGCGTTGTCGGTGAGCATGCCTGTAGCATAGCAGATGGAGGCAATGGTGACGCAGTGCGTTGCCGTGAGCGTCCCTTATGTCATTATTGTTAATGTTTCTAATGTCATGGTACAATGAGAACTAAGCTATCGCAAGAAAGCCAGCGCATGATAGAACGAGTTCGTCCGGAAATCAAACACAGCATCGCGCAGCTGCGGCTACGGCCACGCGACCGCCGGCCGCTCTACGAGCAACTCGCCCAAGGCATCGCGGATCTCATCCGCAATGCGGATCTACCGCCCGGCAGCCGCCTGCCCGCGTTGCGCGATGTGGCGAAGATGCACGGGGTGGCCCTGGTGACCGCAAGCCAAGCGTACGAGCTGCTCGCCGCTGAAGGCTTGACGACTTCACGCACCGGACGCGGCACTTTTGTCTCGCCGCCGGACGACGGTCGCAAAGAGCAGGGCAGAACCGCATCAGTGCCCCCGCCGCGCTGGGAAGCTGCGACGGAGACGGTCCGTGAGGCTCTGCAACCTCATAAGCTGCTGGCGCCGCACAGCCGTCGTTACGAGACGTTCGAACTGTTGCGCGCGAGCGCGCGGCCGGGCGCCATCGCCTTATCCGCCGGCCATACGGCGCCCGAGACTTACCCACTTGCCGACTTCGCGCAGTGCTTCGCCCGGACGTTTCTCGACGATGCTCCCACCATCCATCAGTACCGCGTTGACCGCGGCGATGAGAGCCTGCGCGAGGCGTGCGCAGAACGGCTGCGCGCGCGCGGCGCCGAAGTCGGCGCGGACGACATCCTCATCATCAGCGGCGCGCAACAAGCGTTGAGCCTCATGGCGCAATGTTTCGTGCGCGAGGGTGATGTGGTTGCGGCCGAGGCGCCGACGTATTTCTCCGCGCTCGAAACGCTCGACCAGCGCGGCGTTTCGTGGTTGAACATCGACGGTGATCGCGATGGCATCCTCGTCGACTCCCTAGCGCGCGGCATCGCCAGCGCCGCACCACGGCTGCTCTACCTCAACAGCGCCGCGCAAAATCCCACGGGTTCATTTTTGGCGCGCTCGCGCCATCGCCACGTCCTCGCCCTCGCCGAGCGTGCGAATACCCTCATCGTGGAAGACCAGACGTGCTGGCAGCTGGCCTACGACGGTGAGGCGCCGGCGCCGCTGTTCGCATCCGATCGAACCGGACGCGTCGTGCTGTTCGAGAGCTTTTCGAAGATGCTGTTCCCCAGCCTGCGCCTGGGCTTCATCGCCGCCAAAGGCGACGCGATGCAAGCGCTGTCGGCGGCCAAGCTGCGGGCTGACTCCTTCACCACGACGGTCGCGCAGCGCGCGCTGGTGCGTTTCTTGCACTCGAAAGCGCCGGCCCGGCATCTGCGCGCCGCCCGCATGCTCTATCGCCGCCGGCGCGACGCATTGGCGAAGGCGTTGCTGCCGCTGCTGCCCGCGCAGGCTGCTTTCGACATGCCGGCCGGAGGTTTGAACATGTGGCTGCGACTGCCAGCGGCATGGTCTGCGCGCGAGCTGCTGACGTATGCAGCGGCCGAAGGCGTGTTGTTCTTGCCCGGCAATCTGTTCTATCCCACCCACCCGGAGTCGAACACGTTGCGCCTCTCGTATGGCACGCTGCCGGAGACGACGGCGCCGGAGGCTGCGGCACGGCTCGGCCGCGCGATGCGCGCGTACAGCGTAGCGTTGCGAAAAAAGTCGGATAGAACACCGTCGGACCCGGCCATCATGCCTGCCGTCTAAGCAGCTTCACGGACGAGCGCGGCGAGGGTTCGCGCGCACAGCGCAGCGAAACCGTGCCTTCACGCCATCACGCCGACGATTTTTGCTGTATCCTTTTCATGATCGAAGGAAACGAACCTATGGCCACAGTTTTGGCACGACCTGCGGAGTTTCGCAACGAAGACATCCGCCTGTTCACCGAGCCGCATATGCGTGCGTCGTTCAGCGAGGCCATCGAGCAAGTCCGCCGCGGGGATAAAGAGTATGACCTCATCATCGGCGGCAAGCGCGTCAAAGCGCCCAAACAATTCACCTCGATCAATCCGGCGCGCCCGGCCGAGGTCATCGGACGGGTGCAGTCCGCCACGGTAGAACAAGCGCGCGACGCGATCGCTGCTGCCGAGCGCGCGTTTGCGAGCTGGTCGCGCGTGCCCGCGCAGGAACGAGCGCAGCTGCTCTTCCGCGCAGCTGACGCTGTTCGCGAGCGGCGCGATGAGTTCGATGCGCTGCTTGTGCTCGAAGTGGGCAAGAGCTGGGTCGAGGCCGATGGCGACGTCGCAGAAGGCATCGATTTCCTCGAGTACTACGGGCGCGAAATGCTGCGCTATGCCGCCGGACATCCGTTGACGCCTATCGCGGGCGAGGACAACCGGATGCATTACATCCCGCTTGGCGTCGGCGTGGTGATCCCGCCTTGGAATTTTGCGTTTGCGATCACGGTTGGGATGACGGCCGCTGCGATCGTCGCCGGCAACACGATCGTGCTTAAGCCTTCAAGCGACTCGCCTGTGATCGCAGCGCGCTTCGTCGAGCTGCTCGAGCAGTGCGGAGTGCCTCCGGGCGTCGTCAATCTCATCACCGGCTCCGGCGGCGCCATCGGCAATGCGCTCGTGCAAGACGGTCGCGTGCGGTTCGTCTCCTTCACCGGCAGCAAGGAAGTCGGCTTGCGCATCAACCGGCTCGCGGCCGATGTGGCGCCCGGTCAGCGTTGGATCAAGCGCGTTGTGGCCGAGATGGGTGGTAAGGACGCGATCCTCGTGAGCGCGCAAGCCGACCTCGCGTCGGCCGTGGAAGGCGTCGCCATGTCGGCGTTCGGCTTTCAGGGCCAGAAGTGTTCGGCGTGCTCGCGCGCCATCATCGAGGCGCCGCTGTACGATGAGTTCATCGGCCGCTTGGCACAGCGCGTGGAACAGCTCACCGTCGGCGATACGACCAATCCAGCCAACTTCATGGGACCGGTCATCAACGAACGTTCGCGCGACAAGATCGAACAGTACATCGATATCGGCAAACACGAGGGTACGCTGCTCATGGGCGGCGAGCGAGTCGGCGACGAGGGCTATTTTTTAGAGCCGACGGTCTTCATCGACATCGATCGCAAAGCGCGGCTCGCGCAAGAGGAGATCTTCGGTCCGGTCCTGGCGGTCATCAAGGCGAAGGATTTCGACGATGGCCTGAGCATCGCCAACGACACGGAGTTCGGTTTGACGGGCAGCGTGTATTCAAAGGATACACGCGAGTTGGAACGTGCACGCGACGAGTTCCACGTCGGTAACCTTTATTTCAACCGGAAATCGACCGGCGCAATGGTCGGCGCGCACCCCTTCGGGGGCTTCAATATGTCCGGCACCGACTCCAAAGCGGGCGGGCCGGATTACCTCATGCTGTATGTGCAAGCCAAAACCGTGAGCGAAAAGCGCGCGTGAGTCGCGCACGAGCATGACCACCGGACAGACCCAGCAGGCGACCAACGCTTTGGCCGTCCGCCTGGCGGCGGCGCTCGGGCTTGTCATGGTCGTCGCGCTGCTGTATGGGTTGCTGGGAGCGGCGGGTATCGTGCCGCTGCCCCGTTCGGTCAGCGCTCTTGCCGCCGCGCGCAAGGTCGGGCACGGCAATGTGCTCGTGCGGGGCTATTACCTCGCGCAGCCTTTCGTTTCGTTCGGTGGACCGAAGCTGCCGCCGTACACCTTCAGCGCCACGACCTCCAACGATGCGCCAGCCGTGCACGTCACGCCGGCGCTTGAGGATCTGCATGCGGGTCGGATGGAGGCGCTCATCGACACGGCGACCGGGGACGGCTCGCGAGAGTCGCCCTATACCATCCACACGCTCATGGCAGCCGGGACGTTCGCCAGCGTGGTGATGCTCGGCGCATTGCTGCTGTTCGTGATCGCGTTCTTCGCTGTGGGGCCGTTGCTTGATCGCCGGCCCAGATCGCGCGCTTAGAACTCCCGGAACCAGATCTGGAGGCCGTTGCATACCCCGTATCCGATGATCGCCTGTTCGAGTTCCCGCAGCCACTGCCGCGAGGGCAGAGAATTGCGTTCCCAAGAGACGGTCACGCCGCTCAAGAGCGGAGTGATCCGGTAGCCGACCTGGGAGCCTGTCATGTCGGCCGCCGCGCCGATCAGCTGGCTGACGCCTGCAGCCATGGCGCGCGAGCCCTCCAACGGGTCGATGACCGGCGCTATCTTCCCCGGGCCTTCGGTGCGGGGCGTCGGTTGGGTTGGAATGATATTGTCTTTGCGTTTTCTTAAGATCGCCATCTGCATATCCCCCACGGCAAGAGCTGCGTGCGGCTATCATATATGATTTCACCGCGGAGCGGTATCACAGCTGGGCCGGGTGAGGTCTAGCTCATGACGCGGACGGGCGTCCCCCGCGGTCAGCCCCATTTTTCATGTGCGTTTCAACTCCGGAGTGAAGACTAAGGAGGGAGGTCGGATGCAGCGTCTCGTTGCGCGGGAAATGATGGACGACGATCAAGGTCTGGGATCGGTCGAGGAGTGGCGCTCGAGCCTGCGCGACCTCGACCGCGTCAACCGGTTCCTGGGCGGCTGGACCTCGCTCTTCGACGCCGTCGGACGGCTGCCTGAGCTGCCGCGGCGCTTGCTCGACGTGGGCACCGGGGACGGCGCGCTGCCGGAGCAGCTCCTGGGGTATCTGGCGCAGCGCGGGGTCAATGCGAGCTGCGTGGCGCTGGACCGCTCCGAGCGCATCCTATCGATCGCCCGCGAGCGGTTGCGCGACCGGCACGACATCAGTCTCGTTCTCGGTGACGCGCGTCGGCTGCCGTTCGGAATGGCGTGTTTTGACCTCGCAACATTGAACCTCTCGCTGCATCATTTCGAGCCGGCTGAGGCGGTTGCGGTGCTGCGCGAGCTGGCACGCGTCGCGCGACACGTGATCGTGAACGATCTGCGGCGCAGCCGGCTTGCCTGGGCGTTCGCCCGCACGGTCTTTCCGTTGTTCACGCGCAACCGCTTCACGCGCAACGACGCGCCGCTTTCCGTGCTGCGTTCGTACCTGCCGCACGAAGCCGCTGAACTCGCGCGCCAAGCCGGCTGGCAGCGGCTGGAAGTGCGCAAACACCGCGGCTATCGCATGACGCTCGTGGGCGGCGCGGCGTGAACGACGTCGTGATCGTCGGCGCGGGCCCCGCCGGAAGTTCGCTTGCGCTCTTGCTCGCGCGTCAGGGCATCACGGTCAGCATGCTCGAGCGGCAAGCCTTCCCACGCAACAAGGTGTGCGGCGAATATCTTTCGAGCGCGGCGCTCCACGCGCTGCGCGATCTGGATCTGCAGCACTGCGTCGACGACGCGTATCCCATCCGCGGCATCGCACTCGCCGCGTATGGCGGTGCGCCGCTGCGGCTGCGCTTGATCGGCGACGGCGCGTGCGCGTTGCCGCGCGCGACGTTGGATGAGCGCTTGTTGCGAGCAGCGCTGCAGGCCGGCGCGCGCCTGTGCCGGGGAGGTTACATGGATAATGCACGCGAGAACGGTGGCGTGCACGTGTCCTACCGCGATGCGCACGGCGCGGCGCAAAGTCTGCACGCCAAAGTGCTCGTCGGCGCCGACGGCGCATGGTCCACCGTGGCGCGGCGCAATGGACTCGCGCCCCGTGGGAAACCACGCGGCCGTTGGGCGGTCGGAGGGCACATGACGCAGCAGCCGCGCAGCGACGAGCTGGAGATGTTCATCGGTCCGGGCGGCTATCTGGCGCGCAACCCGTTGAGCGCAGACAGCGTGAACGCGATGCTCGTCATGCCCACGCCGACGAGTCCGCAACAGACGCAGCGCGTCGCAGCGGCGGTGAGCGGCGGATTGCGCACCTTCGACGAGTCTGCGTTGGAACGTCGTGTCGCCGTCGGACCTTTGCGCTATAGCGCGCGCGCTATCGCCGGGCATCGCATCCTGCTCACCGGGGATGCCGCAGGCTTGCTCGATCCGTTCACCGGCCAAGGCGTGGCGTGTGCGTTGCGGCTCGCGTTTCCGGCGAGCCGCGCAGTGCGTTCACTGCTGGCCAACCGCGCCGCGAGCGTGGTCGCGCGCGAGTACACACGCGAATGGCGCTCGATCGTCGCACCGCGACGGGCGTTGTCGCTGCTGCTCGATGCGGTGATTCGCACGCCCTGGCTGCGCGCGCGTGCCGACCGCGCCGTGCGGCGCGATCACAGCATCGCCGAGCAGATCCTGGCCGCGGTCAGCGGGGCTGCTCCACCGGCGAGCGCGTTCTCGCCGCGGTTGCTGTGGTCGTTGCTCGCGTCATGACCGCGCAGCAGAGCATCGACGTTAGCGCCCCGGCGCAACGCGTGTACGCGCTGGCCGAGGATATCGCCGCGTGGCCGCGCCGGCTGCCCCACTACCGCTACGTCACCGTCTTGCAACAGAGCGAGCGCGCACGCATTGCGGTCATGGCGGCGCGGCGCGACTGGATTCCCGTGCGCTGGACGGCGCAGGAACGGCTGCTGCCGGAAGTGCCGCGCATCGAATTCACGCATCTTAGCGGTTGGGCGCGCGGTATGGAAGTCGCCTGGACCTTCGATCCCATCCCGGGCGGTACGCGTGTCACGATTCTGCACGACCTCGAGAGCCTGCGCCTGCCGCTCGTACGTTCGCGCTGGTGTCGGGATATCATCAGCACCATGTTCATCCAACCCATTGCGCGACGCACGCTCGCGCGCATGAAATCGCTCGCTGAGGAAAACCCATGAAGACCCATCGCGTTCTCATCACCGGCATCGGTGCCGTGACGCCCATCGGCACCGGCCGCGAAGAGCTGTGGCGTCAAGCCACCGACGGCAAGCGCGCGGTCCAGGCGATCGACCGCTTCGATGCCACGCACTATCGGTCGCGCGTGGCCGGTCAGGTCAACGGCTTCGACGCAAGCCCGTTCCTCGGGCGCAAAGAATCTCAGCGCACCGAGCGCTTCAGCCAGTTCTCGATCGCGGCCGCGCAGATGGCCTTCGACGACGCCCGCTATGCGCCGCGCAACGGTGATCCCGACTTCGGCATCTGGATCGGCAGCGCGCTTGGCGGGGTCGTGTATGCGGAAAGCCAGTATGACGCCTATGCCAAGGGCGGACTGCGCGCGGTGCATCCCATGCTCGCGCTCAGCGTGTTCGGCGCCTCGTCGTGCTGCAATGCCGCGATCCATTTCGGGCTGCACGGCCCGACCGTCTCGAATTCCAACTCCTGTGCGGCGGGGGCGGTCGCGATCGGTGACGCGTTCCGCGCCGTTCGCGATGGCATCTGCCGCGCCGCGCTCGCCGGCGGCGTCGAGGCACCGCTTGCGCCGCTGACCTTCGGGGCGTTTGACATCATCCGCTCGATGTCGACGCGCAATGATGATCCCGCGAGCGCCAGCCGGCCGTTCGACGCCGGGCGCGACGGGTTCGTCATGGCCGAGGCGGCGTGCTTGCTGCTGCTCGAGCGCGAGGA
Organism: Vulcanimicrobiota bacterium; assembly: GCA_030948745.1. Classification (GTDB taxonomy): domain Bacteria; phylum Vulcanimicrobiota; class Vulcanimicrobiia; order Eremiobacterales; family Eremiobacteraceae; genus JALYZS01. The sequence goes on from JALYZS010000263.1 coordinate 14,836, forward strand.
AGATGTCATCGCACGCGGCGGGCAGCCGTACGCAGAGATCGCGGGCTACGCGCTCACGAACGATGGCGACCACATGACTGCGCCACGCTCGGACGGCCGCGAGGCTGCACGTGCCATCGCGCGGGCGCTGCGCGAAGCTTCGGTCGATCCAAGCCAGATCGATCACATCAACGCGCATGGATCCTCGACACCGCTCAACGATCCAACCGAAAGCAAGGCGATCCGCGCCGTGCTAGGCACGCAAGCTGATCGCGTTCTCGTGTCTGCCATCAAAGGCATGATGGGGCACGCGCTCGGTGCGACCGGCGCGGTCGAGGCGGCACTGTGCGCACTCGGCATCAAGCACAGCGTCGTCGTCCCCACGGTGAACCTGGAGGCGCCCGGCGATGGCTGCGATCTCCGGTACGCGCCAGCGGTGCCGACCAGCTTGCGCCAGCGCGCGGTGATCTCCAATAGTTTTGGTTTCGGCGGTCTCAACGCGGCGCTCGTCTTCAAAGCTGCCTGACCAGCGCCGCGGTCAGGCGGCCTCGAGCACGAACGTGGGGATGGCTTGCCCGCCGCGCGACACGTTGACGATCTGGGACTCTGATAACCGCGTCAAGATGCCGCCGAGCGCACCGCGGAAGACGTAGGCGTTGCAGTCCTCGATCATATCCCGCAACCGGATGCCGCCTGCGGGCGCGGCGGCATCGAAAATGGGATAACGCCCGTACGTCGGCTGCACGCGCTCCTGCAGGACGAAACCGTGGTGGGCGCTATGCGCGACACGTTCGCGCCATTGGGCGGCGGGGCACTCCCATCCCAGCACGACGTCCTCGCCGCCATGCGCATCGTTCGGCTTGAGCACGTTCGTCATGCGGTCCGGCAGGCTGTCCGCCGCAGCGTCCGCGCGCAAGGCGATGGTGCGCGGCACGAACTCGCGCACAGCCCGGCGCTGGCCGTCCGAAAGAGCTGCCGCATAGCGTGGGTCCGCAAGCGCTGCGAGGGCAAGCTTCTTGTGCGCGATGGTGCAGCGGAAAGAACTGGCCACGCAGACCGCGCCTGCGGCATAGGCGCGCACGAGCGGATGTGACAGATCGTACCGTTGCAGAAAATCGGCGACGAGCAGCCGCTTGTAGACGAGGTCGATCGGCTCGCCGTCGGCAGACAACGCTCCGCCGTCGAACCGCAGCTGCTCCGGCGTCGTCACAAGCGTCGCCATGCCGTGCATCTCGAAGTCGCGTTTGACGAGTTGGAATTCGGCGCTTGTGGCGGCGTCGGCCAGATCGAGGATCGCGACGCGCGGCATCGCGCGACCTCGGCCCTGCCGGCGCGCGAACTCACGCCACACCGCCAGCAGCGTCTCGCGCAGCGCGATGTCGGCGCGCAGCGTCGCCGTGCCGTACTCGGCGGCGAAGCGCTCGAACACGGGCAGGCGTCGCATCAACGCCGACTGCCCGGCTTGGTATGACATGCCCGCGGGGCTGTCCGCATTGTACTCGAGCACGTGCGGTACGGCGGCGAAATAGGTGTCCAGACGCGACACGACGGTGGCATCGTCATAGCCTGGGTCTATCGCGATGAGCTGTCGCTCCGGTTCGCTCAGGCGGAGATAATCGGCCAGCAGAGTGTCGCTCACTGCTCTGCGCTCGAGCATCGCGAATGCATCCCACAATATGGCGACGGCGGCGCGCAAGGCGTCCAGCCGCTGGGTCGTGATGAAGGCAGGGCGCAGCGAGCGGCACTGCACGACGCCGCCGAAGGTCAAGCCCGCAGCACGTTGTGCGTCGACGAATCCTTGGACGACCGCTGGACCAGCTAGCTCGGGATCTTCACACAGTTCGTGATAACGGGCGATTGCGCCGGCGAGCGTCGCCTCATCGGGCGTCGCGCGCACAGCGCACCCCGATGAAGGCTGCGCGGAACGGGCGGCGATAGAAGTTGCGGAAGCTCGTGCGCAGCAGATCGGGCGCGCTGAACCACGACCCGCCGCGCGACACACGATGATCGCCATCGAACCAGACCTGCGAATATTCCGGATAGGGATGCGCGCGGAAGCCGCGATAGCCTGCGAACGCTGACGAGGTCCACTCCCAAACATTACCGCCCAAGTCATGCAAACCGAGCGGGCTGTCACCAGCCGGATGGCTGCCGACGGGCGTGGTGCCCCAGGTCGCATGTTCGGCATTGGCGCGCTCAGGCGTGAACGGGGCGTCACCCCAAGCGAAACGGCGCATGCGTCGAGTCGGCGCATCCCAGCCGGCCGCCGCTTCCCATTCGAACTCGCTGGGCAGGCGCTTACCGCGGAAGCGGGCGTAGGCGTCGGCTTCGAACCACGAGATGCCGCTCACCGGGGCATCGGCGCGCAGATCGGTCTCGGCGAAGAAGCCACGCTCTTTCCACCCGGGCCCAGACCAATACAGAGGATGCGTTATCCCGGCCTCGGCGAGCCAAGCCCGGCCTGCATCGCTCCAGAAGCGCCGCTCGCGATAGCCGCCCTGCTCGACGAACTCGGCGTATTCTCCGTTGGTGGTCAGATCGCGGTCGATGAGAAATGCGGCGACGTCAACCGTATGCTGCGGCAGTTCGTTATCATAAGCAAATGACGCGGCGTCAGCGCCGATGCGCACGCTATCGCCTGGGATGAGCACCTCAGCGGGCGCACAGCGTCGCGCACCACGCGCCGGCGCCGGGCCGCTTTTCTTCGCCTCGTATGGCAAGCCTTGGAACAGAAAGGCGACCGTCTCTTGATGCTGACGTTCGTGCTCGAGCACCAGATCCGCCGCATAGGCGGGGCGCAGCGTGCCGTTGCCCGGGGCGCCGGTCTCCGGGCGCAGCTCCGCGTCGGTGAGAAAACCTTCAACGCGCTGCAGCGTCTCTGCCAAGTAGGCTTCGACTTGCGCCCGCGACGGCAACTGCGTGGCCTCCTCGCGCGGCGTTTTGATAGGGTCGAAATGGATATCATAGAGGGGGTTCAGGCTGGGCTGCCCGGCGCTGCGCTGCAAGATCCAATAGTTCTGAAAAACGCCGATGTGCGCGAGGTGCCAGAGCAGGGGGCGGAACCCCGGCATCGGCTCGCGCGTCAAAACCTCAGCGGAGGTCGCCAAGTCGAAAAGTTGAAGCGTCTGGCCCCGAAGCGCCCGCAGCGCTGCGGCTCGTCCACTGGTCACGCTCGGCGATCGCATTGAGGACGCTTACGTGAAGCAACAACCGAATCCTCGAAGCGCCGCGACCATCGAGCGTGCCGTCTTCGAGCCCGCGACGCTCGCGCACCGCATCGTGCGCAACGCCAAGCCGCCTGCATCCTGGCAGGTCGGTCTCGAATACGAAGTCATCGGATACTCACGCGACGGTCTACAGCGTATCGATGCGCGCAGCGTCGCGGCGGTGCTGCACGACTTCGCAGCCGACGGCGGCAGCACCGTCAGAGAAGACGATCACGCGATCGCGGTGACGCTGCCGTTTGGATCGGTGACGATCGAGCCGGGCGGTCAGATTGAATTCTCGGGTGCGCCCGGCGCGCGCATCGACGACACCGCGTTCGCCTTGCGGCGCTTCCTCGATCGCTTGCACACTTTTGCGGAGGAACGGGGCCTGCTGTTCGACGCGTTCGGCTTCGATCCGCTGCGTCGCTTGGACGAGCAGCACTGGGTCGAGAAGCAACGCTATGCCATCATGCGTCCATACCTGCGCACGCGCGGTGGACACGCCTGGAACATGATGGTGCGCACGGCGGCGATCCAGGTCTCGATCGATTACGGCGACGCAGCCGACCTCGGCGCGAAATACGTCCTCGGAAATCGCGCCGCGCCGTTCGTCGCCGCGATGTTCGCCAACTCACCCTTCGCCGACGGAAAACTGACCGGTCTCAAATCGACGCGCTATGCCACCTGGCTCGACACCGATCCCGACCGCACGGGCGCGGGGGCGGGTGCCCTCGACGGCGTTTTCGACCTCAACCGCTATGTTGAAGCCGTTCTGCAGACCCCGTTGTTCTTCGTGGAACGCGACGGACGGCTGCGCAACGTCGCGGGGAAGCGTTTGCAAGACCTCGACGACGCGCGGGCTTCCGACTTCGATCATCTGCTCAGCATGATCTTCAGCGAAGCGCGGATACGCACGTATGTGGAGATGCGCAGCGCCGACAGCTGCGGGCCGGCGCTCGCGCTCGCGCTGATGGCCTTTTGGAAGGGCCTGACCTACGACGCCGCGACTTTGCAGCACGCCTTGGAGGCGGTTCCCGTGATCGAGCAATCGATTTATCGTGGCCTGCAGATGGCGGTCGCACGCGATGCGCTCGCCGCCGAGTACGAGGGAGTGCAGGTACTCGACGTCGCGCAGCGCTTGGTGCGCCTGGGCCGCGAGGGCCTCGCGTTGATCGCGCCGGAGGAGCTGCGCTTTCTCGATCCGCTCGTGCAGAACGTGTGCGAGGACGGGGTCTGCCCGGCGGATCTCTTGCTCGCGCGGAAAATATCCACGGCTCAGGCGTTCATCGAAGCCGCCCGCGTCGCCTGAAGCTACTCGACGGTCGCGGTCAGGAATGGTTTGGTGGTGGGCGCCGTCGAGCCGCCGGCTCGCTCCAGCGTCAGCGCGATGATCGTGCCCTTCGGTGCGGCCGACGCGATCTCCACAGCGCCGTTGCCTGCGGCATCGATCGGCACCACAGGCTCCGGCTTCGGCTTCAAACCTGGAAGGATGACCCACGCCTGATAGGCTTTGCCAACGGGCGGTGGCCGCAATCCCTTGACGTCAAGCCGCAAGCGATCCGCGGCGAGCTGTTGCAGCTGCCCCGCGGCGCCGGGTCGGCACGCCGAAACCGCCGGCAAGCAGACCGCTTTCCACGCGGGCGTGCGCTCCTGCTGCATCCACCACGCCCCGGCGGCGATCACAATCGCGGCTGCAGCCGCTGCTGGGATGAACCAATTGCGTCGCGCCCGGGCAGCGGCGATATCGGCGACTGCGCGCTTGGCCGGCAGCCCTTGCAAGGTGCGCGCACGCAAGCCGGCGGGCGGCTCCTCAGCCGCCGACAACGCGAGCGCGGTCGCTGCGGCGCTCGCGATACGATATTCTTCCTGGCACTCGGCGCACTCGCGCAAGTGCTCGCGCACCGCATCGCATTCCGGTGAATTGGCATCCACAGCCCCGAGCGCGTGTGCTGCGACGAGGTCGAGCATCTCGTCGTGCTGGCTCATGTCGCCACCGTCCGGTTCAAGGTCTGCCACAGCGAGCGCAAGCCTGCGCGGATGCGGCTTTTGATCGTGCCGAGGGGAGCGCCCAACTCTTCGGCGACTTCGCGATAGGACAGCCCGGCGAAGTACGCTCGCTCGATCGCCTCGCGTTGATCGCCCGGGAGCTGCGCGAGCGCCTGCACGATCGCATCTGAGCGCACGCGTGTGAAGACCTCCTCAGCCAGGTCGTCGCGCGCTGGTAGATCGGCCGGCATCTCGGGCTCGCGCTTACGGACTGCGGCGCTACGCATCACGTCTAATGAAGCGTTGCGTGCGACGCGTGCCAACCAAGCGGTCAGGTTGCCACCCGAAAAAGCTTCCGGCTTAGCCCAAAGCTGTGTGAAGATGGTCTGCGTGACGTCTTCCGCTTGGGTGGTGTCGCCCAGGATGCGGCGGCAGACGCCGAACACGAGGCGTGCGTGGCGGTCATAGACAGCGGCGAAGGCGGCGTGATCGCCAAGCCCGACGCGCCGCAAGAGCTCCAGATCAGCGGACACAGCGTGGCGCGTTTCGTTCGCGAAGAAATGTATGCCTGGGCGGCCCGTGCTGGGCGGCCAGGTCAGGCACAAGAAGTCCGAGCTGGTCGCTCGCGCGCATTCGATCATCACAAGGTTAACGTCGCGCTGCTTGCTTTGGCTTGTGATGGATGTTCGCCATCACGCTAGCAAGGCGAGCAAGCACAAGAAAACGCCACCAAAGTCCCTAAGACGATCTGCCGCCCGGCCGCGCAAAGCCTTATAA
>JALYZS010000288.1 GCA_030948745.1 Vulcanimicrobiota bacterium
GGTTGGAACCGATCTTCTTGACGCTTGCTCCTCAGGACGGCTACTTGCGCGTGGGTCCGGTGGGCTCGGGCCATTTCGTGAAGATGGTGCACAACGGCATCGAATACGTCATGCTGCAAGGCTACGGCGAAGGGTTTGAAGTGCTGGAGGCGTCCGAGTTCGGCAAGCAGCTCGATCTCGAGAAGATCAGCCACCTCTGGAATCAGGGCAGCGTCATCCGCTCGTGGCTGCTCGAGTTGGCTGAGCTCGCGTTTGCTAAAGATGCCAAGCTGGATGCCATCGCGGGCTACGTCGACGACACCGGTGAAGGCCGCTGGACGGTCCTGGATGCCATCAACAGCTCCGTGCCTGTGCCGACTCTGGCGCTCTCGCTCTTCATGCGCTTTCGCTCGCGCCAGCAAGATTCGTTCTCCGCGAAGGTCATCGCAGCGCTGCGCAACGAGTTCGGCGGTCACGCGATCAAAGCCGAGCCGGCGGGCGCCGCCGCGACGAGCAAAAACTGAGCGGCGTGGCGACTGCGACGCTGAGCAATCCTTTCCGCGAAGGGTTGCGGCTCGAGGGCGCGACGCAGCCCTGTCAGCTCGTCATCTTCGGTGCCTCGGGCGATCTCACCAAGCGTAAGCTGCTGCCGGCGATCTACAACCTGGCGCAAGCCGGATTGCTGCCGCCGTCTTTCGCGGTGATCGGTTTCGCCCGCCAAGCGATGAGCGACGACGCGTTTCGCGATCTGCTGCGTGCTGCGGTCGCCGAGTCGAGCGAGATCCGCGTGCGAGACGAGACGGTGCTCGCGGACCTGACCCAGCGTTGCCACTACGTGAGCGGCGATTTTCACGATGCCGCGGCGTTTCAAAACCTGAAGCGTGAAGTGGAGGCGCTCGATCAGCGCTTTGGCACGGGCGGTAGCCGCATCTTCTACACCGCGACGCCGGCCAGCTTGTACGGCGGCATCGCCCAACAGCTGCACGACTGCGGCTTGACGAGCGCCGGCGGCAGCGGTGAGAGCTTCGTGCGCATCATCGTGGAAAAGCCCTTCGGCCACGACCTCGCCACCGCCAAGGCGCTCAATGCCGAGCTGTTGCACTACCTGGGCGAGGACCAGATCTACCGCATCGATCACTACCTGGGCAAAGAAACGGTGCAGAACATCCTCGCGCTGCGCTTCGCCAACGGCATCTTTGAACCGGTGTGGAACCGCCAGTACGTTGATTCGGTCCAGATAACGGTGGCCGAGAGCCTAGGCATTGAAGGCCGAGGCAGCTTCTACGAAGAGACCGGCGTCGTGCGCGATGTGATCCAGAACCACGCGCTGCAACTGTTGTCGCTTGTGGGTATGGAACCGCCGAACACCTTTGATGCACGCGACTTCCGGGATGAGAAGATCCGGGTCGTCGAGGCGATCCATCCGCTGACCGCCGAGGGCCCGGACGCCGACGCGGTGCGCGGTGAGTACGGCGCGGGCTTCGTGGCGGGCGAGAACGTGCCAGGCTACCGCGAAGAACCGAACGTCGCGCGCGATTCGATCACGCCGACGTATGCCGCCTTCAGGTTCAGCGTGGACAATTGGCGTTGGGCGGGCGTGCCGTTCTACGTGCGCTCCGGCAAACGTCTGCCCAAGCGCGTCACCGAGATCGCGCTGCAGTTCAAACAAGCGCCCCACCTCCCGTTCCGTAAAAGCCAGATCGACACGCCCGAGGGCAACGTGCTCGCGCTGCGCATACAGCCCGACGAGGGCATCACCCTCAAGTTCGGGGCCAAGGTGCCGGGGCCGATCATGCGCATCCGCTCGGTGGCGATGGACTTCGACTACGGTGCGACCTTCGGCGCCGAGGACGCGTCGCCGTATGAACGGCTGATCCTGGATTGCATGAAGGGCGATCAGACGCTCTTCGATCGCGCCGACGGCGTCGAGGCCGCGTGGTTGCTCGTCGATCCGGTCTTGCGGACGTGGGAAGAACAGAAAAAAGTCTCATTTCCGAACTACGCCGCCGGCACGTGGGGCCCGTCCGAAGCGGACGCGCTGCTCGCGCGCGATGGCCGTTCGTGGCGCCGTCTATGAGCGTGCAGCTCGGTGCCGCGCAGCCGATGGCACCGGTCGCCGTCGCCAACATCGAGACGGCGTTGACACAGAGCTGGCGCGAGCTTGCGCGTAAACAGGGCACGACCCTCGTGCATGCCTGTTCGCTGACGCTCCTGATCTGGGTGGACCAAGAGGCCGCCGGGCGCGGCGTGCTCGAGGCCGTCAACCAGCTCGCCGGCAAGCATCCGATCCGCGCGATCGTGGTGAGCCCCGAGGAGGGCATGGCCGAGGGCAGCGTCGCCGCGTGGTTCGCCAACGGCTGCGACGCCCAGACCGTCGACCCGATCTGCAGCGAAGAGATTTTGCTACGCGCTCATCCGCAATCCACCGAATCACTCGCGTCCGCGGTGCGCGGGCTGCTCGTCGCCGACCTCCCCATCTATCTGTGGTGGCGTGGCGGCTCGCCCTCAGGCCACCCGTTGTTCTCCGCGCTGTGCGGGATGGCCGACCGCGTCGTCGTCGACTCCATCCGTTTCGGCGACGGTCCGGCTGCACTCGACACGCTGCGCCGGCTGGTGCAGCGCAATCCGGGTCGCGTGACGGTGCGCGACCTCAACTGGCAGCGCACAGAACCCTGGCGCAACGCGCTCGCCGCCTGTTTCGACGATCACGACGTGCTGACGATGCTGCCGCATCTCGACCGCTGCTCCGTCACCTACTCTGGCACGGACGGTTCGAGCGCTTCAGCCCGTTCGATGCTCATCTATGGCTGGCTGGCAAGCCGCTTCCCGGCGTTGCGCGGCCGCGTGAGGATTGCGCCCGGCAAACATTGGGCAGATATAGCGCATGGAAGGATCGTGGCCATCTCTTTGAACTCCGCGGCGAACAAATGCAGCCTGATGCTCGTGCGCCAGCAGTCGCCCACCGGCATCACCGCCGAAGCGCGCGCCTTGGACGGCAGAGTGATGCGGCGCTGGACGTTCCAGGC
>JALYZS010000291.1 GCA_030948745.1 Vulcanimicrobiota bacterium
CCTGCACACGACCGGTTACGGCGTCATCGACTGCGACAAGAACGCGCTGACCCTGATCGAGGGTGGCGTCATCGTGCCTGGCCGCAGCAGTGCGCTCGCCGACCGGCTGGCCGAGCTGCAGCGTTCGCTCAGCGAGATCATCGCTTCGCTTGCCCCGGACGTCATGGTGGTCGAAGATGTGTTCTCACGCAGCGCTTACCCGCGCACGGCGATCCTCATGGCCCATGCGCGCGGCGCGCTCGTGTGCGCGGCCGGCCTGCAGAACGTGCCGGTGTTCAACTACGCCGCGACCGCGGTCAAACGTGCGCTCGTCGGCAGCGGCGCCGCGACCAAGGAACAAGTGGCGCTCATGGTCGTGCAATGCCTGCGCTTGCGTCGTCCGCCCTCTCCACCGGACGTGACCGATGCGCTGGCCCTTGCGATCGCCCACGGCCGGCGCGCGCTCAAACATGCCGCGCACGCTCCCTTGGCCTCGCGACGGCGAGCCGCGCGTTGATGTTCTCGCGCATCGAAGGCGTGCTGCGCGAGAAGACGCCGTCATCCGCGCTCGTGGAGGCGGGTGGACTGAGCTACGACATCATGCTCCCGCGCTGCGTGTACGACAAATTGAGCAGCCTCGACGCAGGCGATCCGATCAAGCTCGAGATCTTCTCATACCTGCAGATCGATGGCAACCGCGGCTCGGCGCAATACGTCGGGTTCACCAACGCCATCGAACGGGAATTCTTCGAGGCGCTCCTCACCGTGGCGAGCATCGGACCGAAGACCGCCGCGCGCGCCTTTTCGCAGCCGATGGCGCAGATCGCGCGTTACATCGACGCGGGCGATCAAGCGGCATTGCGGCGCTTGCCGGGTATCGGCGGGCAGAAGGCAAAGGATATCATCGCCAAGCTTCAGGGCAAGGTAGCGCGTTTCGGGCTGATACAAGGTGAAAAAGAATCGGCGCGAACCGAAGCGACGCCGGATTTCGTGGCGGAGGCGGTGGAGGTGCTCTTGCAGTTGCAATACCGGCGGGTGGAAGCCGACCGCATGGCGCGCGAGGCGTTGGCCAACAACAGCGCCATCACGACCGCCGAAGCGCTGCTGACGGAGATCTACCGCCGCCAGCAACCACCGTCGCGCGAGGCTGCGCGCAAGGCAAGCGGCGAGTAAGATGCCGCGCAAGCCCACCCTCAAGCCCGACGAGATGGAAACCCCCGCCGCCCGGCATCCCGTCGTCGGCGCGACCGAAAGCATCGAAGACGAGATCATCACCGTCACCCTGCGCCCGGCGCGCTTCGACCGCTACGTCGGGCAGAGAGACGTCGTTGAAAATCTCAAGATATCGATCGAAGCCGCCAAACGCCGCGGCGAACCGCTCGACCACATCTTGCTGCACGGGCCGCCCGGCCTCGGCAAGACCACGCTCGCGAACATCATCTCGCGCGAGATGGAAGCGACATTCCGGCAGGTCTCGGGTCCGACGCTTGAGCGCCCGGGCGATCTCGTCGGCATCCTCACGAACCTGGAGCGCGGCGATGTGCTCTTCATCGACGAGGTGCATCGGCTCAGCCGGGTCATCGAAGAATTTCTCTACCCCGCGATGGAAGATTACGCGATCGATTTCATGATCGACAAAGGCGCCTATGCCAAGACCATCAAGATCAATTTGAAGCATTTCACCTTGATCGGCGCGACGACCCGCCCTGGCATGCTGACCGCACCGCTGCGCGAGCGCTTTGGCATCGTGCACCGTTTGGACTATTATGGCGTGGACGATCTGTGTTCCATCGTCACCCACTCCGCATCGCTGCTGGGCGTGGAGGTCGACGCCGAAGGCGCGAAAGAGATCGCGGGCCGTGCACGCGGCACGCCGCGCATCGCCAACCGTCTGCTGCGACGCGTGCGCGATTTCTCCGAGGTCAAGTCGGCGGGCGCGATCAACCGCGAGGTTGCGCGAGCCGCGCTCGAACTGGAGCGCATCGATCTCTTGGGGCTCGACCCGCTCGATCGCGCGTTCTTGCGCGTGCTCATCGAACAGTACGGCGGCGGACCGGTGGGCATCGCCGCGCTGGCAGCCAGTCTCAACGAGGACGAAGCAACCCTGGTCGACGTGGTCGAGCCGTATTTGATCCAGATCGGATTCGTGCAGCGCACCGCCGGCGGCCGGCGTGCCACGCCGAAAGCGCGCGAACACCTCGGGCTCGCGGGGCCGCAGGCGCAGCCGCGGCTGTTGTGATCGCCTTCGGTCGCCACGGCGGCGTCGCGCTCACCGCCGCGCTGGCGCTGTGTCTGTGGGCGCCTGCCGCGCGGGCGCAGACGCCGGTGCGCATCTCCTTGCTGCAGAACCAGCTGCAGGTCGTGCTCGCGTCGGCCGGCGGCCTCGTCGTTCGCCCCTACCGCGCGGGTGCGCCGGTGCTGCTGGCACCTGAGCTCTCCACCG
>JALYZS010000345.1 GCA_030948745.1 Vulcanimicrobiota bacterium
CCACGAGGACGCCGTCGCGGATGAGGTAGACCGATTTCGCGGGTGTGCCTTCGTCGTCATATTTGAACGTGGCGAGCGCGAGCGGGCAGGTCATGTCGCACACGACGTTCACGTGCTCGCTGCCGTAGCGAAAACTGCCCAGCTTGTCAAGCGTCGCGAAAGACGTCCCGGAGAAGTTCGCCTCCCAGCCCAACACGCGGTCGAGCTCCAAGGCGAGCCCGATCGACTCATGTATCTGCAGCGACACCTGATCGCCCGACAGGATGAGGTCCATCGTCCCGGAGGGACATTGCGGCGCGCTCAGCAACGCGACGGCTTCCTCGCCGATGCGGCGCGCGTTTTCGACCAGCTTCGCCTTGTTGATGATCTCGTAGCCGCCGGTCTGATACAGGCCGCCCGTGCCCGGGAACATGCGGTCCTGCACGTCGTCGGGTCCGACCGCGAGCGCGTGCACAGCGCTGCCGCACTGCAGCAGCTGCTGCTCGATGCGGCTGCCGTCGGTGCTTGCGAAGATCTTCTTCGTCCGCCAGATATCCATCAACGCGCGCGCTTCGGTGACACCCTGGGTGGCGCGCAATTCCTTTTCCGCCGCGAGCAGCAAACTGACACGGTCGTTCAACGACACGCTTGCGGGATCGATCTCGAACGGCGTGCTATACGTATCGCTGAAGCTGCCCACCGGCAGCAGCGAGATGCCCTGTCCCTTCACCTTTGCACTGGCGCGAGCAATCCTGACCGCCAGGCCGGCGACGCGATCGAGTTCGGCCTCGTCGACCGTCGCGCTGGATGCGAATCCCCACGCGCCGTCCACCAATACCCGTACCGAAAATCCGGCGCTATCGGTATCGCTCATGCTGCTGACGACGCCGTTGCGCACCTCGATGTGCTCCTCACGGGAATCGCCGAAGCGGACATCGGCGTACTGCGCACCCAGGGAAGACGCCGTGTCGAGCGCGCGTTGTGACTCAGACTCGAATTGCAATGGGCGACCTCCGGAAGTTTGTGCCAAATTTCCGCGTCCTTGTGTTTGGCCGCGTTCCCGAACACGACCTGGCCAGCCGACGCTGTGCTCGCCGTCGAAAGGCGCCGAGGCGACCAAGCGCAAAGTGCGACCCGATGTTCCCGCCGCAGAACGGCAGCGCGGCTCGCGCCTCTCGCGTGCCTGCCGTCTATAAAGCGTTCAAATTGCTTGAAACCGTCAGCGATTCAGATCGCCCGCTCGGCGTCTCCGAGCTGGCCCGGCGCCTGCAGATGGGCAAGAGCACTGTGCACGGGCTTGTCACCACGCTCGAGGCTCTCGGTGTGCTCGAGGCAGTCGGCGCCAAGCGTTACGCTCTCGGGCCGCGCCTGAGCGCCTTGCTCTCTCGCACCGCGAATCAGGCCGATCTGCGGCAAGTGGCTCGGCCGGCGCTGGAACGGCTCGCCGCGCAGACCTCCCTGACCACGTTTCTCGGTGTGCCGGCAGACGCCCAAGTGACGATCGTCGACATCGTGCATGGGCCGCCGACGCTGGCGATCTCAGCACAGGTGGGTTCCTCGATACCGCTGCTTGCCGGAGCGGTGGGCAAGGTCGTCATGGCTTCGTGGGAGGTTGGACGGCGCAAGACGTTCCTCGACGGCACGGTGCTGCCCGGCTTCACTGCGCATAGCATCGTGAGTCGCGAGGCGTACGAGCAAGCGGTATTGGCCACCGCCACCCGCGGTGTCGGCTTGGACTGTGACGAGTACGTCGATGGCGTTCGCGCTGCTGCGGCACCGGTCATGGGCCCGCAGCGGCGATTGGTCGCGGTCGTGTGGGTGGCCGGCTTCTCGCGCCACATCGATGATGCGCGCCTCGACGCCGTCGCCCAGACCCTCGCGAAAGAGGCGGGCGAGATCAGCCAGCGATTGGGAACTGAGGGCTAAGCGACTCCCAGCGGTGTCGCCGCGAGCGCCTGTTCGAGATCGGCGATGAGGTCGGCTTGCGCTTCGATGCCGACCGAAAGGCGCAGCAGCGACTCGCTCACGCCGAGCGCGTCACGCATCTCTTTTGGTATGGAACCGTGCGTCATCGATACCGGGTGGCAGATGAGCGATTCGACACCGCCAAGGCTTTCCGCCAATGAGAAGATGGCGGTCGATTGCGCGATCGCGCGTGCACGTCCCGGGCCGCCTGCGGGCACGAACGAGATCATCCCGCCGAAACCGCGCATCTGTCGCTTCGCCAACGCGTGCTGCGGATGCGCGGGCAACCCGGGGTAGTACAGCCGCTCGATGTCGGAGCGGCCTTCTAAGTATGCCGCGACGGCCCGAGCGTTGCGGTCGTGCTCTTTCATGCGCAGCGCCAAGGTTTTGGCGCCGCGCAAGGTCAGGAAACAATCGAACGGACCGGGCACGCCGCCGACCGCGTTCTGATGGAACTTGACGATCTCGAACAGCGCGTGCTTGTTCATGGCTGTGAATCCACCGATCGCGTCCGAGTGTCCGCTGATGTATTTCGTCGTGGAGTGCACGACGATGTCCGCCCCCAGATCCAGTGGATTCTGCAGATACGGCGTCGCGAATGTGTTGTCGACGGCGAGCAAGACCCCGCGCGGGCGGCAGATGCCGGCGATCGCCGCCAGGTCGACGATCTTCATAAGCGGATTGGTGGGCGACTCGACCCAGGCCATGCGTGTCGAGGCGCGCAGCGCCGCCTCAAATTTCTCCGGCTGCGACGCGTCGACGTACGTGAAGGTCAGACCGTAGCGCGCGAGGACCTTGTCGAACAGCCGGAACGTACCGCCGTAGAGGTCGTCGCTGACGACCACGTGATCGCCCGCCGAACAGATGTTGAGCACCGCTGCCGTGGCTGCCATGCCGCTGGAGAAGCAGAGCCCATGCTGCGCGTTTTCGAGCGAGGCTAAACACTGTTCGAGTGCGCGGCGCGTGGGATTGGCGCTGCGCGAGTAGTCGAAGCCCAGATGCGACCCGGGCGCGGCCTGGGTGTAGGTCGAGGTCTGGTATATAGGCACGATCGTCGCGCCCGTCGTCGGGTCGGGGTCCTGTCCGACGTGAATAGCCTTGGTCGCGAATTCCATCTGCATCCTCATCCGGCGGAGAGGTAGTTGATGATATCCATCTTTGTCAGCACGCCTACCGGTTTGCCTTCGTGGCCGACGACAATTGCTGCATGCCCGAGAGAGAGCTGCTTGTAGGCCTGGTCGAGCTCCTGTTGCTCGTCGAGCAGCGGGAACGGCCGGCCCATGACGTCTTTCACCTCTTGATGGACGATGTCGGCATGATCGAAGATGAGCTGCATGACCGCGACCTCGTTGATGCTGCCCACCATCTCGCCGTCGCGCATGACCGGGATCTGGGATATCTGGAACTCGCGCATGAGCTCGACGCCGCGGCGCACGGTATCCGCCGGTGTCACCGTGATCATTTGCGGCTGCGCCCCTTTCGAGCGCAGCACGTCGCCGACGCGCGCGCCGAAACCGGCTTCGCCCAAGAATCCGTTCGTGCGCATCCACTCGTCGTTGAAGATCTTCGAGAGGTACCCGCGACCGTTATCGGGCAAAAGCACGACGACGATTGCTTCGACCGGCAGCTCTTGTGCCAGCCGCCGTGCAGCGACGAGTGCCGTGCCCGACGATCCGCCGACGAGCAAGCCTTCTTCGCGGCACGCTCGGCGCGCCATGAGGAACGACTCTTTGTCGGAGACGCGCTCGATGCGGTCGATCGCTTTCAGGTCGACGGTCGCGGGCAAGAAATCCTCACCGATGCCTTCGACCTTATATGACTTGGCCGTGTCGCCCGAGTAGATCGAACCTTCAGGATCCGCGCCGATGATCCTGATGGCAGGATTTTGCCGTTTCAGGAAATGCGCCACGCCCGAGATCGTGCCACCGGTGCCGATGCCGCTGACGAAGTGGGTGACCTTGCCGGCGGTCTGCTCCCAAATCTCGGGGCCGGTCGTCTTCTCGTGGGCTGCCGGGTTTAACGGGTTAGCGAACTGGTTCGGCTGGAAGGCGCCCGGCGTTTCGCTTGCGAGCTTGGCCGCGACCCCGTAATACGATTCCGGACTGCTGGCCGGCGCCTTGCTCGGCGTGATGACGACGTCTGCACCGTAGGCCTTGAGCAGGCGTACCTTTTCTTCGCTCACTTTGTCGGGCATGACCAGAATGCAGCGGTAGCCTTTGACGGCCGCCACCATCGCCAACCCGGTGCCTGTATTGCCGGACGTGGCTTCCACGATCGTGCCCCCAGGGCGCAGCAGCCCGCGCCGCTCTGCGTCGCTGATCATCTCCAGCACCGGGCGGTCTTTCACCGAACCACCCGGATTCAGACATTCGACCTTGGCAAGCACCATGCACGCAGCGCTGTCCATGACGTGGTGGATCCGCACGAGCGGCGTCCACCCGATCACATCCAGTACGCTGTCGTAATAATGCATGCCGTCGGCACGCAAGGGGCCGCGTCTGCGCGACTCCACCTCAACTTGCATCGAATGTCTCCTTCGTCAGCCTGACGGACGGCCGGCTAGAAAGTCTTCGGTACGGGTGTCCGTAGGCCGGCTGAAAATGAGCGGTGTTTCGCCGGTCTCGACGACTTCACCGTTGGCGATGTAACAGGTCGCATCCGACAGCCGTGCGGCCTGCTCAAGATTGTTGGTAGCCAACAGGACCGTGTGGTCGCGGCGCAGCGGGAGGATCAATTCTTCAAGCGCCGCGCCTGCGACCGAATCCAGTCTCGACGTCGGATCGTCGAACAGTAGCACTTCCGGATCCAGGGCCAAGGCGCGCGCCACGCAGAGGCGCTGCAGGTGTTCGCCGCCCAGCGCTGTGGCCGGGGATTCCAGCTGGCCGGCCACGATATCCCACAGCAGCACGCGCCGCAACGCCCGCTCGCACCGTTCCTGCAAAGTGGCATGGTCGCGGATGCCTCTCGCGCGCAGACCGAAGGCGACATTGTCGAAGATCGACGTCGGCAACACGACCGGCTTGGAGAAGATCATGCCGACGCGGCGGCGCAACGCGGCGGTGTCGATGCGCGGACCGAGGATCTCCACGCCGTCAAGTTTGACGCCGCCTTCGACCCGCACTGTGGGCGTGAGATCGTGCAGGCGGTTGAACGCGCGCAGCAGGCTCGACTTGCCGCTGCCGGATGCGCCGATGAGCGCCAGCGTGCGCCCCGCCGGCACGCGGATGCTGACGCCGCGAACGGCATGCTCGCTACCGTACCACACGTGCAGGTCCGTCGCCTCGAGTTTCGTCTCGACGGCCGGTCCGCGATCAAGGTTCATGCCTGCATCCCTCGGTCGGTGTGGCGGCGGCGCGAGCGTCCGACGAGCACATCGGCCAGTATCGCAAACCCGAGCACGAGCGCCAACAGCACGATGCATTGGGCTGACGCGACCGCCAACAGGCTACGGTTGCCCGCGAAATGCCAGATCTGAGCGGGCAGGGGCGCGCCGGCGGTCATCGTGCCGACGGCCAAGATCACCACTGCGGTTTGCCCGACGATCTCGGCAGCGCTTTGGCAGACACTTCCCAAGATCTCACGCGCTGCCCGCGGCAAGGAGACACGCAACAGCACGAAGACTGGTCCGGCCCCGGCTGCGGTTGCGGCGTCAGCAAGCTCGCTCGGCGTCTGTCGCAGGATGCGCAACATGCGCAGCGCCGCGTTCGGCGCGTTGAGGATGATCAGGGCACAGGCAGCAGAGGGCAGCGAAAATGGCAAGCCCAGCAGCACCAGGCTGAAGTAGATCGCGCAGCCGACGATCACGGGCGGCACGCCGCTGGCCCAGGGAAGCCACGCGAGCAGCAGCCCTGTGGGACTACCGCCGATGCGCGCATCCCAAATGCTGGCCGCAGCGAAAAACCCGATCACCGTCACCAGCGGCAACGCCATGGCGAGGATGACCAGGCTGCCGTGCAGCGCTGCGCCGACGCCTTGCGGACTGGGAGCCGTGATGACGAACCACACGTCCTGCCATCCCCGGCCGAGCAGGCCGAGGGCGAGCGTGAGTGCGAGCAAGACCGTAAGCGTCGCCCCAGCAGGCACCAGGGTGCCGCCGGCGAGCTCGAAGCCGTTCGCACGGCGGCTCGCGTGCATCGCCCCGCTCATACCCACTCGAGAGCGCCGATCCGACGCGCCGCGAGAAAGCGCGCGCCGAGGCTCATGCCCATGACCGCGATTGCAGCGACCGGCATGGCTGCGTCGATCGGCCGCAGGGCCGCGCCTTGCGCGATGAGCGCTGCGGGCAGGGAGAACAGGTTCACGGGGTAACCCGCGCGTGCTGCTGCGAGGAAGATGACGCTCGCTGCGACCGCCTCGGGCAAAGCGCGCGCGAATACCGCAGCGTAGATACCGAGCAGGCGCCCCACCGAGCCGGGCAGCACGACCTGGGTCGTCGTCTGCACGGCGTTCGCGCCAAGCGCGGCTGCGGACTCGAGCAGTTCGGACGGGAGCGCGCGTACCACGCGGACGGTATAGATGTACGCATCGGGCAGCACCGCAAGCGTCACCGCCGCGGCGACGATCAGCAGCACGCCGGCCGTTGTCACGCGGTCCGACAGCAGCGCGACACCATACCAGCCAAGCACGACGGCGGGGACGGCTGCCAGAAACTTGGCATGCAAACGAACCATACGCGCGAGCACACGTCGCGTGAGCGCGTGCGAGAACATGGCCGCGCCAATGCCAAGCGTCGCTCCGATGAGCGTGGCCACCGTGGCGACGAGCAAGGTCACCAACAGCTGCGCAGCCAGAGTCCGGACTGAATCTGCGGTGAGATCGCCGTGACGACCGTAGAAGAACGTAGCGATGAAGACCAAGAGCGAGAGCAACGGGACGAGAGCGACCAGCCAAATGCACAGACGAGCGGCGACAATGAAAAGACGCTCCCAGTATTGGGGCATGGAGCGTCTTTTTGCTTTGTCTCAGTACGCCCCTTGTATGGGGCGCGCGGTTTAGCGCACCTGACC
>JALYZS010000028.1 GCA_030948745.1 Vulcanimicrobiota bacterium
CCGCCGCGCGGCCCGCGCAGCGTCTTGTGCGTCGTCGAGGTGACATACTCGGCGTGGCCGATCGGCGAGGGGTGCAGGCCCGCAGCCACCAGGCCTGCGACGTGCGCGATATCGGCGAAGAGCAACGCGCTCACTTCATGCGCGATGTCGGCGAACGCTTTCCAATCCGGGATGCGCGCGTACGCGCTCCAGCCGGTCACGATCATCTTCGGCTTGTGCGTACGCGCGATCGCGCGGATCTCATCATAGTCGAACCGTTCGTCCGACTTGCTGACGCCATAGCTCACGACGTTGTAGAATTTGCCGCTGAAATTCACCTTGCTGCCATGCGTGAGGTGCCCGCCATGGTCGAGCGATGTGCCCATGATCGTATCGCCCGGACGCAACGCGGATAGGTACACCGCCATGTTCGCTTGTGCACCCGAATGCGGCTGCACGTTGGCGAACGGCGCATTGAAGAGCATGCACAATCGCTCGATCGCAAGCTCCTCGACGACGTCGACGAATTCGCAACCGCCATAATAGCGCTTCGCTGGATAGCCTTCGGCATATTTGTTCGTCAGCACCGACCCGGCCGCTTCGCGTACCGCCGCGCTGACGTAGTTCTCGGACGCGATGAGCTCCAGATTCTTACGCTGGCGTTCTTCTTCTGACTGGATGGCGCGGTAGACCGCCGGATCGGCACCCGCAAGCGTGAGCTGCTCCAGCAGGCGCGCGTTCATGCGTGGACGTCCACAGCGTCTTTGGGCAACGGCTTGCCGCTTTCGTAGTCGCTGATCTCCTCGACGCGCCGCGTGTGGCGGCCCCCCTCATGCGCGGTCGTGAGCCAGACGTCCAGACATTCCCGCACCATCTCCCAACCGCTCAGACGTTCCGCGAAGCAGATGACGTTACAATCGTTGTGCTCGCGCGAGAGCTTGGCTGAATATGGTTCGACGATGGAAGCGGCTCGGACGCCTTTGACCTTGTTCGCGGCGATCGCGACGCCGACGCTCGACCCGCACACGAGCACACCGCGATCGCATTCGTGCTTGGCGACGGCCTCGCCGACCTTGAACCCGACCAGCGGATAATCGATCGGATCGGTCGAGTAGGTCCCGAAGTCGACCACATCGTGCCCGCTCGCGCGCAGATGTTGCGCGATCAAGCCCTTATAGGTGAAACCGGCGTGATCGGCGCCGAGGGCGATGCGAAAGTTCGTGGCCATGTTGCTACGCTGCCATTTCTCCCAGGCTACGGACGCGGCCTGTGCCGTCAACCGGCGGCGGTGTTACGCTCCTGGAGGGCCGCGAAGATGTCCGGCATAGCGCTCAGCAACGTGTCGCGCACGGCGCGGACCTCATCCGGGTCCCCGCCGATTGGATCCGGCACGTCGCCCTTGCCGCTGACGTCGTTGATGCTCACGACCCGGTTCGCGAGGTTCTTGAACGCGGTGCGCAACATGTCGCGCTGCGCGTCGGTCATCGTCACGACGAGCGTCGCAGCGGCGATAAGCTCGCTGTCCGCGGGTTGCGAGCGGTGGTCTTGGAGCGAGAGCCCGATCTCGCTCATCGTCGCCTGCGCGATCCTGGCCGCCGGGTAGCCGTGCAAAGCGCGGGTGCCTGCGCTTGCGACCCGTACGGGCAGACCGCGTCGGCGCGCTTCGTCGGCGGCGATCGCCTCGGCGATCGCGCTTCGGCACGCGTTGGCGGCGCAGATGAACACGAGCAGTTGGCCGGATTGCGGCATGTTGCTTAGTTCTGGAGCGGCGCTGTACCGACCTGGGGACGCATCGCTTCAAGCTCACGAGCGGTCGGCAGCGCGGGGATGGCGCCCTCGCGCAAGCACGCAAGCGCTCCGGCGGCGCATCCATACGCGACCGCGTCGCTCAATGCTTCGGCATCAAGCGCACATCGGTGCGTCCACAGCAGCCGCCACAAGATCGCCGCGCTCGCGGCGTCGCCGGCGCCGGTCGTGTCGACCGCTTCGATCGCCGGGGCGGTGCAACTTCCGCGCCTGCCATCCGCCGAATACCACTGTGCGCCGTGAACGCCGCGCGTGATGATGACCGCCCGCGTCATCTCGTTCAACAAACTGGCGGCATCATCCGGATCTTCACCCATCGCGATGAGATCCTCGTCCGAGAGCTTGACGAGATCCGCCACTGCGCAGCCGCCGCGCAGCAATTGTCCCATGTGCGCGTCGGAGTCGAAAAGCGTACGGCGCGCGTTGGGATCGAAGGTCACCATAACGCGGTGCTCGCGCGCGAGACGCGCCGCCTTCAGGCAGGTGGAACGCGCCGGCTCGCTTGCCAAGAGCACCCCGCCGAAGTGCAGCGCTCGTGCGTGCACGATGCTGTCCTCATCGAGGTCATCACTGCGCAACTGACTGTCCGCGCCGGGACTGCGCACGAACATGAAGTCCCGTTCACCGTTGTGCGCGCGCGCCACAAAGGCGAGCGTCGTGAGCGCGTCGACGATTCGCGTGTCGTCCACACCGACATTTTCGTGCGCCAGCGTGCGCAGCAGATAACGGCCGAACGCATCCCGACTCACAGTGCCGGCAAAACGCGCGTGGCCACCAAGGCGCGCGACGCCAACCGCGACGTTTGCGACGGCGCCCCCCGCAGCGCGGGCGAACACTTCGCTTGCGCCCAAGTCCGCGAGGCCGGACTGCGCCACGAAGTCGACGAGCGCTTCTCCCACGCACAGCACGTAGCTCATACGCAGGCCCAGCTGGAGGGTTCACGTGCGGACCGCAGAACTGCGCGTCCTTGCTCCCTACAGGCGCAGATTCGGCAACTGGATGCGGTTGGTTGCATGAAGCTTTGTTGTAATTCCCATTCCTATAGTCAGATGCTCGCCGCAGGCGCCTTGACCCAACTCGAGTGGGTCGACCTTTGCGCGCACGAGCTCATGCTGGACGGCGTCGAATTTGCTGCAGCCCACTTTCCGCGCAGCGACGACGATTATCTGGCGCAACTCAAAAAGCTCTGCGTCGACCGCTGTTTGACCGTCGCCGCATACTACCATGACGAGCCCTTCGATTCTTCCGACGCGGACAACAGTGCGCGCGCGCTCGTGCAGTCCATCAGTTCGGCGGCGGCACTCGGCGCGCCGCTCGTACGCTTTGGCACCGCAACCGCAAGCGGTTCGGCCGGCCTGGGCTGGCGCGAAATGATCCGCGGTTTGAAAAGCGCCTGCATCGACGCGAAGGTCCGCAATGTGGTGCTTGCGCTCGAGCCCCGCCCTGGGACGCTGATCGTGACGCCCGTCGACGCAAAGCGCGTCTTGAAAGAATGTGATTCGGCATGGCTTCGTTGCGCGTTGTCGGCTGAATGTCTGGCCGGATCACAAGCCGGCGAGTGGAACGTCGCGCTGGAGGACACGATCTTCATCAGCGCTTCCGTCGTGCGTCTCGACACATTCGGCGCGGACGAGGTCATCGACTATATCGCGGTGCTCACCCACCTCTGGCAGAAGTGCTACCGTGGTTTCCTTTCACTGGAGTACCGCGGCGCTGCACCGGAAGCCCCAGCCGTACGAAATTCGGTCGCCTGGCTGCGCAGCATGATGGCAAAAGACACGTTGCGGTCGGCGGCCACCGAGCCGGTCGCGTGACGGACTTTGCGGACCCCCGTCACAGTGCAAAGGAAACGGCCCGCTGCCGAAAACAGCGGGTCGCTCTCTTCTACCCCACGGTGCCGGTACTCGCCGGGCATTGAACCCGCTTATCGCAGGTGGGTGCGTACCCGGCCATCGGAAGGCTTCCCTCAACGAGGAGGGCTTGCTCAAAAACGGCTGGAGTTCTGCTCCCTTAGTGATTGTGTTGGATCAATCACCAAAGGCGAGCTGTCGCACACCCCAGGGTAAAACGCTTACGCGTTCCTCCGTACGGTAGCACGCGGCATATGGAAAAACAAGTCTTGACAAATTATGTCACATGCCTTCGAGAGCCGGTATGAGCAGCAAAGGGCGACATGGCTTGCCGCCCTTTTTGCCCCATGGCGGTCGGGCTTGTAGCATTCTCGGCAATACTTCCGGCTAGACGTTAACCCTCCACCAGAAAGTGAACTCTCGCGGAGTAAGCGTTTCCTGCTGATAGTAGCCGGCGACTGGATACTTGAACGCGTTGGGTGACGGATAGATCGCATCGTAACACGACACACCTGCTGACAGGTTTGCGCAATCGTGCTGCGGTGCGAAGTTGCCGCTGCCGCTCGTGTTCAGGTAATAGAAGTTCGCCGTGGGAACTGGGCTTTTTATGTCGTTAAAAAGATTGTTGGCGGTTATCCCTATTTCGCTTGAACCAAGCCTATGCGAAACGGAGAGGTTCTCGTTGTACCAGGCTGGGCCACGCAGACTGTTCGCGACCGAGTTGGGAGCCTCTGCTTGGTTTAGGCATTGCTGGCCCTGATCGGTCGTCATGACGCAGATGCCATTGTCAACTCGCACTGGATTGCCATTGGCATCGAAGTTCCAAGTCATGCGGCCAGCTCCGTAGGGAAAAGCGGTCGCCCACGTCGTGTTGGAATCGATCGTCCAGCCGTTGCGTTTCCAGCTAAGGCCAAGAT
>JALYZS010000034.1 GCA_030948745.1 Vulcanimicrobiota bacterium
CTGCCGCTAATTCCATGCCACATGGCTGACGATGCGCCTGCCCTGTTGGCAGGGCGCTGAACTGTTGCGCGTAGAGGTCGGCGCTTCTACGGCATTTCATGGTGGCGCATCAAACCGCGCGCTGCGAGTTCGATTCTCGTCGCCTCCAGCCCCGGGGTTTCCCGGAGAAGCCATGGCGACCAGACCACTTGGCTTCTAATTGCAATCTAAATAATATTGTGGTATAGTAATCGGCGACAGACCAGCGTTGGCGCCACCCTTTTTAGGGTGGTTTTTTTTTCCATTATTCGCCGCCGACAGCGCTCTTTTACTAATTCGTCACCACAGGGCGCCCTCGGCAACCACAATATAAAGAATCGGCCCTAAGCCCCATATGATGCTCACGATGAACCAGATGATCTTTTTCGTCTGGTCCAGGTCCGTGCGCGAAAGCAGGTTGATCCACATCAGGAACATCGCGATGGGATGCAAAAAGACTGAAAGCACAATTTCAAGGATCAATTTCATAGATTAGTCGTTCAACTCTCGCTGGCCATTGCCATGCGCGCCTGCTTCCTAGGCAGGCCCGTGCGAGTTTAATAACATGTACGGTAAATCCGCCGCTTGTGCGTGTGCTATAGTTTTGGTAGTTGTTATGCCAGCTGGTATTCGAGCCTCAAACAGCACACAAGGGTTGAAACAACTACCCCTTCGGATCGCCATTCCCGGCGGTACAGGCCAAATCGGCCGACTGCTTGTCCGTCACTTTCATTCCCTCGGCGACGACGTCACTGTCATCGCGCGCAATGCCACACCCGAATTGCCTTGTCGCGTTCTCACGTGGGACGGTCGGACACTTGGCCCCTGGGCCGACGCGATCGATGGAGCACACGTCGTGATCAACCTCGCAGGCCGCAGCGTGAACTGTCGCTACACTGCTACGAACCGGCGAATCATCAAGGAGTCACGAACCGAAACGACGCGCCTCATCGGTCAAGCCATCGCCGCCGCGACGCGTCCCCCCGCTCTGTGGATGAATTCCAGCACAGCGACCATCTACCGCCACAGCCTCGACCGCGCCATGGATGAGGCAACAGGTCAGCTCGGGGGCGGCGAGCGCGATGTGCCGGACGCCTGGCGTTTCAGCATCGATGTGGCCAAGAGCTGGGAAGAAGTATTCTTCGGGTCGACAACGCCAGTCACAAGAAAGGTCGCTCTGCGCACCGCTATTGTGATGAATCCCGACCGAGACGGCACGCTTGGCATCCTGCTGGGCCTCGTGCGACGCGGTCTCGGTGGTGCCTCCGGCAGCGGGAAGCAGTTCGTCTCGTGGATTCACGACGAAGACTTCGTGCGCGCGATCGACTTCCTGATCGAGCACGGTGAGCTTGAGGGCATCGTGAACATCGCTGCTCCTACACCGCTCCCCAACCGGGATTTCATGCGGTCGCTCTGCCAGTCGTGGGGCGCGAGAATTGCTCTCCCCGCCTCAACGTGGATGCTCGAATTGGGTGCAGCTTTTATGCGGACAGAAACTGAGCTAGTTCTGAAGAGTCGCCGCGTGATTCCGACTCGCCTGTTGGATGCCGGGTTTGAATTTCTGTACCCAACATGGCCTGAGGCAGCGGCTGACCTAGTGCGCCGGTGGCGACTCGCTGGCTAGTCCGGCCAGTCGTCCGTTTACTGCGGCTCTGGCCAGGTCACGTTCACAGGCAACCGCTGCTCGCTCTTAGGGTAAGCACCCTCCGGATGTAGCGTCGACCATTTACGCGCGTGAACCACGAGAAACTCAAAATTCTCCCAGACGCCGGAGCCGTTGCGTTTTCGAATGAGCGGCACCAACGGCTCGATGATCTCCCACGCCTGGACAACCCGACCCGCATACACGTCCAACAACGCTTCCTCCCGGGATGAGCCTGTGTTTGACTAGACTCCCAACCCAATCGTAGGAATTCGCGAGGTTCAGCCAGGGATTGTTCTTTCGGTCATAAGTCCCGTCGAGCACGGCGCGCCGATATGCGGCGTCAGTCTGGCGCGTTCGTATGATTTCTTTCGCACTATCAACCCACTCGTTGAACTGCGGATCTTCCACGCGCGCCAAGACTGTTAAGAGCCCGGTGAGTGGTTTTGGGCTCGGAGGTGGCTTAGCTGGATGATCGCGGCGAATGCTGTCGCGGCGATAATGACAAAGGTGCCGACAGCTGCGATAGTGCTTAAGGTTTCTTGCGACACAGCACACCCCGACCTTTACTTACGCCGTGGTGGCCCTGGCAGGGCCGGCGTTGCCACAAATACGGCCGGGCCGCGAGACATTCGAGCGAAATGTGCAATTGACGTGCACGTCTTCGCCGCATCCTCGCGATTTGAGAAAGATCTCCTGTTAAGCATGGAGCGAAGCAAGTTGCTGCCGTACATCGTCGGTGGTCAGGTGGGTGCCTTCCGCGATGCGCAGCAACAATTGCTCCTGCAATTCCTGATGCCGTAGCAGCGCCCCGATCCATTGGTGGTCGAGCTCAGCTCGGATCTCGGCGTGCTCGCTCGATTGTCGCTGGGCGACGGAGATGACGAACAGCAGCGTCAACTGGATGACATTCGAAATCGTCAACAGGAAGACGAACGGAAACGGATCTCGCTGCGTGAACTGCCCGATCATGATCCACACCAGTTGTGCGACGATCACAAGCGCCAGGGCGATGGGCGCTCCGGTCGAGTCTGCCACGCGTTTGCAGAAGCGCTCGACCGGACTGAGGCGCTCGTTGTGCACGTCGTTGGCATTGCGGACAAGAGGATGATCCATGGCGATAAGCACTCCTTAGTGAAGGAGAAATGAAGCCACCAGAAGGTACGGCAGCGCGACGCGAGCCTCCCGCATCCGGCGGCGTTTGTAAGGGTAACAGGCGGCGAAGCGCAAACGGGCTCGAAAGAGCTCTGCCTGATTGATACGTGGACGGCACAATGCGCATCGGCATCGACCTTGGTGGTACGAAAATCGAAGCGATCGCGCTCGGGGACACGATCAGACGCTGTTCCGGCGGAGCGTCCCAACACCAGGCGGCGATTACGAACAAGTTCTGACGACGATCACTTCGCTTGTGAGCGAGGCGGCAGTGCAGGCTGGGCTGCGCGGCAGCGTTGGTATCGGTACGCCGGGCACAATGTCGGCCAAGACCGGTCGGCTGAAGAATGCGAACAGCGTGTATCTCATCGGCAAGGACTTTGCGGTTGACATCGCTGCACGGCTTCGCCGAGATGTCCGGGTTGCCAACGATGCGAATTGCTTTGCGCTCTCCGAGGCTGTCGACGGTGCCGGGGCCGGGCAACAGGTCGTGCTGGGTGTCATTCTCGGGACCGGTGTTGGGGCGGGCATCGTCGTGGACCAAAAAGTCATGCATTGCGCCAACGGTAGCGCTGGCGAATTCGGACACAATCCACTGCCTTGGGTACGCGAGCACGAGTCCTTTGTGGTGCGCTGCTACTGCGGCAAGACCGGCTGCATCGAGTCATTCCTCTCGGGCCCTGGATTGCAGCGCGCGTACGAGGTGCGCAGCGGACGATGTGAGCA
>JALYZS010000039.1 GCA_030948745.1 Vulcanimicrobiota bacterium
ACCGGGATGTTCTTGCACGCCAGCTGGCTGCACGTCTTGGGGAACATGCTCTACCTGTTCATCTTCGGACCGAGCATCGAGTATCTCACCGGGCCGGTGCGCTTCTTGCTTTTCTACCTCACGTGCGGTGTGGTCGCCGGCCTCACGCAGGTGGTCCTGTATCCCGATTCGCATCTGGTGGCGATCGGTGCCTCGGGAGCCATCGCCGGGGTGCTCGGCGCGTTCATCCTATTCTTCGGCCGGCACACGATCGATGCCGTGCTGCCCATCGGCTGCCTGCCGCTGTTCTTGCGCGTCCCCGCACTCGTCCTTATCGGCTTGTGGATCGTCCTGCAGTTCTTTCTCGTGCACGGGCAGAGCGCGGAAACAGGGGGCGTGGGCTACGCCGAGCACATCGCGGGCTTTTTGAGCGGGATGCTGCTGATCTTCGCCTTCCGGGAGCGCCGGCCACCCGCCCTCGGATACCAGACCGTATAGCCACGCTGCCGGGCGACCTGGGCGGCCGCCTGACCGTTTGACAGCCGAGCCCCCTGGGAATAACCATCCCAGCTTCCTCTATTCTTAACGCTATCGCTTGAGGGATGGAAACATGCAGATTGCAGCGGTCTTTGACAGCACGAGCACGACGACCAACAACAACCCCGGTGACACCACGAGCAACGCCAACACGAACTCCAACGGCGCGGGGACGACGACGTCCACCGGTCAGACGACGACCACCACGACGACGAGCTCGGTGAGCACGTCGACCTGGATCATCGTGGGCGTGATCGCCGTCGTCATCATCGCCTTGCTCATCGGTATGGCGAATCGCAACAGCAGCTCGACGACCGTCGTCCGCTAAGGCGATCCGGCGCGCGAGAAGAACCCACGAGGCGCGATGCGAAACATCGCGCCTTTGTCATGCTTTCTTGCGCCCGTCTGCGGCGCCGGCAGCCTCGGCCTGCTCGCGGGTGTTGAACAGCCCGATGACGCGGTCGATGCCGGTGATGGAGAAGAGCCTGCGGTGGAAGGGGTTATTGGTGACAATACGCACGTAACCGCCGGTTGCGCTCACCGACTTGAAGAACGACATGAGCGCTGCCAGGGCGCGGCCGTCGAGGTAGGTGACGCCGTCCAGATCGATGATGAACTCGCGGCAGCCGCTCGCCAACGCGCCCTTCGCCGCAGTGTTGAACTGCGGCTCATTCGCCAAGTCGAACTCGCCGGAGATGGCCATCACGCTGCATGCGCCGTTGCTGCTCATGTGAATCACGCACACCCTATTCCCCATCCGGCAAGCATCGAACCGGCTGCTCGCGCCGCCCTACAGGTTTAGGCTGACGTGTGCTTGGCAACGTGGTATGTATACATCGGGGTACGTAGCAAGTTCACGGGCGTGATGTTACGTAGCACCGCCTGTCGAACATCGCTTTCCATCATCTGAGGAGGCCCAGCACATGGCGTATCGTTTTCGGGTGCGCATCCTGTCCGCAGCGGCGCTGTCCACCGCGTTGATCCTGACCACATTCGCTCCGGCGGCGGCAGCCGTCACCATCATCGTCAACGGCCAGCAAGTCCAATTCGATCAGCCCCCGATCGAACGATCGGGGCGGGTTTTCGTACCTTTGCGCGGCGTGTTCGAGCGCCTCGGCGCGAGCGTCGTCTATGACAACGGGGTTATCAATGCGACCGGCAACGGCCGCAGCGTACAGCTGCACATCGGTTCGACGACCGCGGTCGTCAACGGCAGCAACCAGATGCTCGACGTCGCGCCGTTCCTCGTCGGCGCGCGCACGTTGGTGCCGCTGCGCTTCATCTCGCAGGCGCTCGGCGCGAGCGTGAACTACGATAACAACTCCCAGACGGTCACTGTCTCGCTCGGATCGGGTTCGTCCAACGTGCCTCCGGCAGAGGTCACGCTCACGAATCTGCGGCCGGGCTCTGACGCAGTCGTAGCCGGCAACCGGCCGGCAGTGGGAGGCAATTTCAGCACGAGCGTCGATCCGAACAGCGTCCACATCACGCTCGACGGCAGAGACGTGTCGGCGACGAGCGACATCTCATCCACTGACTTCCTGTTCAGCCCGCAGTACGACCTCACGCCCGAGCGGCACACCGTGCGTATCACGGGTAAGACCTCAAGCGGGCAGAGCTTCGACCAGAGCTGGGCATTCACATCAGGCACCAGCCTCGTCGCAAACTACGTCCACGCGCTGAAACCCGTCAACGGATCGACCGTCGGGAACTCCTTCACGGTGTCAGGGACGACCCTGCCGGGCTCGTCCGTGCACATCGTCGCGATCCCCACGGCGATCTTCGGCGGCGTGTTCCGCGTCCAATCAGGCACCTACACGGCCGATGTGACGGCTGATGGCAGCGGGCATTTCTCGCAAGACGTCAACGTGCAGACGGTGCCGGGCGGTAATGTCGCCGTGCGCATCACGTCGATCGCTCCGACGACCAAGCAGAGCGTGACGGTGGACCTCAACCTGAAGAGCTAACCCGTTGCGCGCGGAGCGTCCGTTTCCGCGGAAGCGGAAGAAGAAGAGGAGGCAGCTACGGCAGCCTCCTTGTTCTTTTCACCCAGGATGGCAACCGCGGGAGCTGGGTATCCAAACGCGAAGCGATGCACAAGGAGTCGACATCATGATGGTGCGCCGTTGGTTCCCGCGGATGGGGCCATGCAAGAAGCCATGGTTGACCATCTCGGCGGTCATCGCCTGGGCATGCACGTCGCTTCCCGGGCCATGCGGTTCCGGGGACGCCATCGCAGCCCGTAGCGGGGACGCCGCGCTCGCCGCGATCGCGCAGCACTACTACCGTCAGACCTGGCGCTTCGAGCCAGATGTCGCGAGCGAGACCGGCGTGCACGACTACGACGCCCAGCTTGGTTCGTTCGCGGCGGGCGACTTCGAGCGCGATGATCGGGATCTGCAGGCGACCCTGTCGCAGCTCGACGCCGTGCAAGATGCCGGCCTGACGCTCGACGGCTCGCTCGACAGACAGATCCTCATCAACGCGATCA
The DNA here is from genome assembly GCA_030948745.1 of Vulcanimicrobiota bacterium. GTDB lineage: Bacteria > Vulcanimicrobiota > Vulcanimicrobiia > Eremiobacterales > Eremiobacteraceae > JALYZS01. The sequence continues at coordinate 3,008 of JALYZS010000039.1, forward strand.
AAGCGCGCCTGTTCTACCGCATCACCTGGCCCGAATGGCGTTTACGGCCTGGCTTCTACAACGACATCGTCTCCAATGCCATCTTCCAGCTCGCGGCGCGGCGC
>JALYZS010000066.1 GCA_030948745.1 Vulcanimicrobiota bacterium
CAACGCGGTGGAGCGTGGATTGGTCTCGGCGCCGTGGGTGAAGACGAGTTTTGCGCCCGGCTCGCGTGTCGTGACCGACTACATGCACAAGGCCGGCCTCACGCCGTATCTGGAAGCGCTGGGATTCTATCTCGTGGGATACGGCTGCACGACGTGCATCGGCAACAGCGGGCCGCTCGACGAGCCCATCGCCACAGAGGTGACGGAGCGCCAGCTGCTCGTGTGCGCCGTCCTCTCGGGCAACCGCAATTTCGAAGGCCGCATCCACCCCTTGGTGCGCGCGAATTATCTGGCGTCGCCGCCGCTCGTCGTCGCGTACTCGCTTGCCGGGCGCATGGATCTGGATCTGACAACCGATCCGCTCGGCACAGGTAAAGACGGCGCGCCTGTGTATTTGCGCGACATATGGCCCGACCCGGCGGAGATCCAGCGCGTTGTGGCCGCCAACGTTTCGCAAGCGATGTTCCGCCGCGAGTATGCGCACGCGTTCGAAGGTAACGAGCTCTGGGGCTCTCTTGCGGTCTCGAACACCGAGCGCTTCCCCTGGGAGCGAGACTCGACGTATGTGCGCCGGCCGCCCTTCTTCGATGGCATGACGATGCAACCGCCAGCGTTGCGTGACATCGTCGGCGCGCGCGTCCTTGCGTTGCTGGGTGACAGCGTGACGACCGATCACATCTCGCCCGCGGGGTCCATCGCGCAAGCATCACCCGCCGGTGCCTATCTGATCGAACACGGCGTGTCGCCCTCGGATTTCAACTCCTATGGGGCGCGGCGCGGCAACCATGAGGTGATGGTGCGCGGCACGTTCGCGAACATCCGGCTGCGCAACGCCTTGGCGCCTGGCACGGAAGGCGGCTTCACGCGCCACCTGCCGGGTGGCGAGGTGACGACGATCTACGAGGCGTCGCTGCGTTACGAGCGCGAGGCCGTGCCCTTGCTCGTCATCGCCGGCAAGGAGTACGGGTCGGGATCATCGCGCGACTGGGCCGCCAAAGGCCCTCGATTGCTCGGCGTTCGCGCGGTGATCGCGGAGAGCTTCGAGCGCATCCACCGCACCAATCTCATCGGCATGGGCATCCTGCCGCTGCAGTTCAGCGCCGGGCAGACTGCAGCCAGCCTAGGTCTTTCCGGAGATGAGCGTTATGAGGTCCTCGGCATCGCGGGCGGTGTGCAGCCTGGGCAGCACTTGACCGTGCGCGCCCGTCGCGACGCCGCTGCGGCGGACACGGCCTTCGAGGTGCTCGTCCGCATCGACACGCCGGACGAGGCCGAATACTACCGCCATGACGGCATCCTGCCGTACGTCATGCGGCAGTTGAACGTCGCGGTACAGCCCTAAATATATTATTGATATATTGACATCAATATAATTTTCGAGTAAACTGTAGGTGTCGCTCCGCGGCGTCCGAGCCGGGACACATGATCCGCATGCCATCCAAGACCGTCAGCCTGACCCAAGCGGTCGAGACCTTCCTCAGATCGGAACAGCGCAGCGGCAAAGCACCCCTGACGCTGCTGAATTACCGTGCCGATCTCACGGCGCTACTGCGCAGCACCGGCGATCGCACGGTGGGCAGTCTCTCCGAACGTGCCGTCAAACGCCACCTGGAGCAACTGCCGGTCGGCAGCCGTTCCTGGAACCGTCACCTGACGACGCTGCGGCGCTTTTGTGATTTCATGGTCGAGCAGCGTGTGCTGCAGCGCAATCCGTTGCGCGGCATCGAGCGCGCGGCCGTCAGCGACGTGCGATCGTCCCCGGCGTCCGCGGCGCAGATCAACGCCGTCATCGACCAAGTCGACAACCCGCGTGATCAGGCGCTCCTGGCGGTGCTCTGGGAATGCGGCTTACGCATCCGCGAAGCGCTCGCGCTGCACATCGGCGATGTCGACTTGCACCTCGCGCGCCTCCGTGTGCATTTGGGCATGCCGCGCAGTGTGGCGCTGTCGCCGAACGCGTCGCGGCTGTTGGAGCGCTATATCTGCGCCCGGCGCTCTGGCTCGGGGGAGCCGCTGTTCACGAGCTACGGCACGCGACAGCTCTCCTACGCCGGGGCGCACCGCTTGTTCCGGCGCTATGCCGGCACGACCGGATTGACGATGCGGCGATTGCGCGCGAGCGCTGCGGTCGCGGCCTTCGATCGCGGCGACAGCTTGACGCAGGTGCAGGCTATGCTCGGCCACCAGCACGCGGCCAGCACGGCGCGTTATCAGGCCGATGCCGACACCCACGAAGTCCAGAAAACGATCACACCTATGGCCAAGCGGAAAACGCAAAGGAGAACATGAAATGGCAAAACTGCCCAATGTCCGTAACGGTGAAGGACTCCAACGCATGGATGACTTCATCGCCTGGGATCCATTCTCACAGATCACCAACGCGCGCCATACGATGAACTCGCTGTTGGATTCGGTGCTGCGCCCCGGCGGCGGCAGCCTGACCTCGGACTGGGGTTCGCCGCAGCTCGACCTGTATGAAAAAGATGGCAAGTACGTCGTCGAGTTCGCAGTGCCCGGTCTGAAGAAGGACGACATCAACATCGAAGTCGACGACAACCGTTTGACCCTGTCCGCGAAGCGGCAGGAGGAGAAGACGGAGGAGAACACGCGCTACCACTACCGCGAGTTGCGTCGTGGTGGCTTCTCACGTTCCATCAGTTTCCCGCAAGAGATCGATGGGGACAACGTGAGCGCGGAGTATGAGAACGGCATTCTGCGCGTCACCCTGCCGCCGACCAAACGCGCGCAAGCGAAGAAAGTCCAGATCAAGGGCTAGCGCAGGCGCTCTAAAGCGGCGGTCTCCGAAAGGAGGCCGCCTTTCTTTTGAGACGCCCGCCCGGGCGGCCACGGCAGGACTCGGTTGCGCACCAGGCAGAATGGGCAACGCCCTCAGCACCATGCTCATCTACACGATCCGGCGCATCATCCAAGCCATTCCGCTGCTGCTGCTTATCAGCATCATCCTTTTCACCATTCTCCATCAGATGCCGGGCGGACCACTTGCGCCCTACATGCAGAACCCGCACATCACCGCCGCCGACATCGAACGCCTCAAGCACAATTTCGGTCTCGACCGGCCGGTGTACATCCAATATCTCTCCTGGCTGGGAAGCTACGTGCGTGGCGACTGGGGTTGGTCGACCATGAACTCGACGCCCGTGACCGAGGCGATCCTAGAGCGCTTGCCGTTCACGCTCGAGCTCATGGGCGCGTCGCTCGTCGTCGCCGTCGTCTTGGGTCTGTTCTTCGGGATCCTGGCAGCCGTGAAGCCCTATTCATTCGTCGACTATCTCGTGACGACGTTCGCGTTCTTCGGGTTCTCCATGCCGGTCTTCTGGTTCGCGCTCATGATGCAGATGCTGTTCTCGGTCAAGGGGTTGCATCTACAAGCCTTCGGCTATGCGCTCGATTTCAGCTTGCCCTCGGCCGGCGCGACCTCCACCGAAGGCGGCGATTTCGTCGACCGCATGCGCCACCTCATCATGCCCGTGCTGACCCTGTCGCTCATCACGCTCGCCGGCTGGTCGCGTTTCACCCGCGCCTCGATGCAAGAAGTGCTGCACACTGAATACATGCGCACCGCGGCGGCGAAGGGCTTGCCCTTCATGCGCATCCTGCTCAAGCATGGCCTAAAGAACGCGTTGATGCCGGTGGTGACGATCACCGCGCTGGCGCTGCCCGGCCTGTTCGGCGGCGCCATCATCACCGAGACGATCTTCGCCTGGCCGGGGATGGGCCGGCTCTTCATCACCGCGCTCGCGCAACAAGATTTCGCATTGCTCATGGGTTATCTCGTGCTCAGCGCGGTGCTCGTGGTAGTCTTCAACTTGCTGGCAGACCTCGCATACGGTTGGCTGGATCCGCGAGTGAAATATGATTGAGCCATGGCGAGCATAACGCAGTCCATCCAGCCGGCGACGCTCGTCGGCGCAGACGACGAGTACGCCGCCGAGCGCCATCAGACGTGGCGCAAGTTCTCGCGCCATCGTTTGGCGCTCACGGGCGCCTTCGTGCTCGTGGTCTTGGTCCTGAGCGCGATCTTCGCCCCATTCCTATCGCATTTCGATCCCAACGCCATCGACAGCAATTGGTCAGGCACGCCGCTTGCCCCCGGGCAGTTCGGACACTGGCTGGGGACGGATGAGATCGGGCGCGACCTGTACACCCGCATGCTGTTCGGCGCGCGCATCTCGTTGACGCTGGCGACCTCGGTCGTCGTCATCGAGATCATGCTCGGCACGTTCATCGGCGCGGTCGCGGGGTATTTCGGCGGCAAAGTCGACGGCTTGCTCATGCGCTTGACGGATACGTTCTTGTCCATCCCGTTGCTGCCGTTGTTGCTCGTCATCACCGGCATCGTCGCCGCGAGTTCGACCAAGGCCGCGCTCAACTTCGTGTCGATCGTGCTCATCATCGCGCTGCTCTCCTGGATGAACGTCGCGCGGCTCGTGCGCGGCGCATTCCTGAGCCTGCGTGAGAAAGAGTTCTGCGAGGCGGCGCGCGCCATCGGCGGCAACGACACGCGCATCATCTTGCGCCACTTGCTGCCCAACGCGGTGGCGCCCATCGTCGTCCAGGCGACGCTCGACGTCGGCAACGTCATCCTGCTCGAGTCGGCGCTTTCGTACTTGGGTTACGGCATCCAGCCGCCCGCTGCGTCCTGGGGCAGCATGCTCGCGAATTCTCAGGAGAACATCAGCATCGCGCCCTGGGCCGCCATCTACCCCGGCTTATGCATCTTCATCACGGTGCTGGCCGTGAACTACGTCGGCGACGGCTTGCGTGACGCCCTCGATCCCAACGTCCGCTGATTTTTCAAAGTAAGCCGCCCCGCGACGTCGTATAGGCTGATGGTGCCCGCCCAGGTGGCGGAATTGGTAGACGCGCTAGTTTGAGGGGCTAGTCGGGTAAAACCGGTGCAGGTTCGAGTCCTGTCCTGGGCACCACATCGTGTGAGGAGCGAGCATGCAATTTGCCATCGGCATCGATCTCGGCGGTACGCATACCGCTGCTGCCGCGGTCGCGCCCGACGGTAGCATCCTCGCGGAGGCTGAACGCGATCTCGTCTCGCTAGAACCGGCTGCGGTCATCGAAGAGATCCAACACGTCGTCACCCAAGTCATGGCAACACGCAACGAAAAAGATTGCGTCGGCATCGGCATCGGCTCGCCCGGCAACATCGACGAGAAGACGGGCGTGATCCGCTTCTCCCCCAACTTCGGCTGGCGCGACGTACCGCTGCGCGCGCTCCTGGAGAAGCGGGTCAAGCAACCCGTCCACCTGCTCAACGACGCGCGCTGCGCCACCCTGGGCGAATATCTCTATGGCTGCGGCAAAGGCGTGAGCGAGTTCGCGCTCATCACGCTCGGCACCGGGATCGGCGGCGGCTTTGTGGCGGGGGGTAGGCTGTTGCTGGGCAACACGATGGGCGCGGGCGAAGTCGGGCACCACACCATCCGGCCCGAAACCGGCTTCACCTGCAGCTGCGGGAAAGTCGGCTGCTTCGAAGCGCAAGCATCCGGCACGGGGCTCTTGCGCCATACGCTTGCCATCTCGGCATCCTTTCCGCGCAGCACCCTACTCACGCGCAAACCGCAAGACAAGTGGGGCACGAAGATGCTCCGCAAGGCCGTGCTCAAAGGCGACGCGCATGCCTGCGCGGCTTGGGATCGTTGGCTCTCCGATCTCGCGCTGGGCGTCTCCAACATCATCTCTTTCACCAATCCTGCGGTCATCGCACTGGGCGGTGGGGTGGGCCAGACCGATCCCAGTATTCTCACCCGGCCGCTGACCAAGCTCGTCGACGCGCAGACGACGATGGTCCCCAAAGGCATGACGAAGATCGTGACCGCGACCTTAGGCAACAACGCCGGCATCATCGGTGCAGCAGCGATGGCGCAGCGAGGCGGGGTGCGGCAGCTGTCGCTCGTCGCGAACGGAGCCGCGAGCGCAGGTGCAAAAGCGCTGCGCTGAAGAACACGGCGTCTTCGCGCCCGCTGCTCCCTGTGCTGGAGGCTGGAGAATGAACAGACGTTCGTGGGTCGTCGTGCTGCTCGCGCCCTTGCTCCTGTGGTCATGTTCGCATTCGGCACCCGGTCCGCAGGGCGCTGAGAACAATCCGAGCCCGACGGCGAGCACCGCGCTGCAAAATCCGATCGACTTTCCGCTCGTCCAAGACAGCACGGTCATCGCCACCAAGAAGTTCTCGCAAACGCTGAGCGCGGGGCAACGGGCGTCCGGCCTGCTTTCGGCAGGCGCCGGCACCTATGACGGCAATGAAGTCATCGCGGGCTCGCCCGAGTCGTTCAGCGCTTTGCAGAGCTGGTTGCGCAAGATGGAAGCCGCGCCGCCTCCTGGTTACACGCACCCTGCCGACAGCTCCGGTGTCGGGAGCGCTCACGCCATGACGAGCAAACGCGGCGTCGACTTCGCGGTCTTCCGGGACGCCAAGAACAGCAAACGCGCGGTGCTTGTCCTCGCGATCGATCCGGCGCTGGCCAATCGCGATCTCGGACCGGCGTTAGGCCTGGTCAAGAAATATCAGATGCTGCCCGGCGCCTTGCGCGGCAATATCGACGGCACGATCAAACGGCGCACGGGGATCTCCATCGAGCAGCTGACACAGCCGGGCAGTCCGCTCGCCCTCGCGATGACCGCGATGGGTTCGTTCAGCGACAAGAATCGGCGCGCGGTGGTTTTGGTCGACGCGGCCAAGCAATAGCGAGGAGGGAGAAAAAGCGGCGTGCTAGGCCGCAGCGGTCGCGCGGTAGACCACGACAAGGCCTTGGCGCAGCGCCAGCAGCGAACAGGTCGAGCAGATCTTATAGCGCGGTTGCGGATCGCGCTGCAGGCTCACGAACAGCTGCGACTGCGTAGCGTCGTGATGACAAAGGATGCACACGTGCGGCATATCTATGAGATGCCCGCATTCGCGCGCCCGTGACCGCCAAGAGCCGAGCAGCGATGGCCGTCACACTCCGGCGGAGGGCATGAGTTCCGGCCAGCAGGCCAGGCGCTGCGCAAGCGCTGAGGCAGCGCCCTCGTGCTCGGGCTTCATGAGCACGCTGCGCAACACGGTGCAATGCTCGGCGTCCCAGTCCACCGCCGGCAAGGCAAGCTCACCGAGCGCGCGGGGCACGCGCCACAGCGCGAGATACAGCGGCGGGCGCATCCCTCGGGGGGATCCGTCTTCGTCGCGCCCCTGCAATGCGAGGAAGATCGCCTCGGACCGCTCGGATACCACGCTGGCACGCATGCGCTCCCCGCGCGCGAGCGGCGCAAGCGCGACGATGTCGAGCTGCGGCTCGAGCACCGCGCACAACGTCTCGCTCGCGACCGCGTCCCTGAAGACATGCAGCGCCGCGCGCCGCGATGCGAGCAGGCCGCGTCCGATCCCATGTCGATCCAGGGGAAAGCAGCGCAGCGTCGTCCACAGGGCCGCGGCCGCGGCGCCCGGGCGCGAACACTCCAAGCTGATCTCACCCAAGTGCAGCTCACGGCTCGTGAAGTACGTGTAGGGCGAATCGTGTTTGTAGAGCGCGCCCACATCCGGATCCGCGAACAGCACGGCGCCGCAGCCGTAGGGCTGCAACCCGTGCTTGTGCGGATCGACGACGATGGAGTCGCATTCGCTCACGGCCCGCCAGCCGTCCGGATCGAGCGCAGCCTCGGGCAGCTCCGCGATGGTGGCGAAGAAACCGCCGTACGCCGCATCGACATGCACGCGCCATCCGCGGTTGCGCGCGAGCACGCACACGTCCGCGATCGGATCGACCGCCCCGGTGGCGGTCGTGCCCGCGCTGACGACAACGGTGCCGATGTCGACGTGCTCGCCGGCGGCGGCGAGTGCACCCACATCCACGCGTCCTTGTGCATCCACCGGCACGATGTGGCACGGCACGCCCAAGAGGTCGCACATGCGTTGGTGCGTGTAGTGCGCCTCGGCCGAAAACACGACGGCCTTGCCCGGACGCAACCGGGAGGCCACCCAGAGCGCTTCGAGGTTCGCGATCGTACCCGAGCTGGTCAGATGACCGAGGCAGGGCGTGCGCAGACCGAGCATGGCAGCGAGCAGGTCGACGCATTCGCGCTCGAGCTGTGCCGTCGCGGGGCCGCCATCCAGCGCGTGATTGTTCGGATTGATGCGCGCCGCCAGTGCGTAGGCGATGAGCGCGATCGGGTGCGGCGGCCGCAGCATCTGCCCTGCGTAATCGGGGTGGAAGAAAGGATAGTTGTCGTGCAGCCGCGCGACGAGCGCATCGATCGCTTCGCGCGCTTGGGCCGGCGCGACGCTCAGACTTTCATGCGGCGTGAACGGACGCCAGCCAGCCTCCCAGCGATGGATGCCATCCAGACCGTGCAGCAGCAGCTCCCGAAATTCGTCTTCGGTCACGCTGCCGCCGGCGTCCCGTCACTCGCCGATAGGGCTGAACAGGTCGTCCAGGTCTTCGCGCGTGAGCGACTTCGCGAACGCTGCGTCGGTCGCGACGACCGAATCCGCCAAGGCCTGTTTGCGCTGCTGCAGCGATTGGATCTTCTCTTCGACCGAACCCAGCGTCACGAGGCGGTAGGCAGTCACGGGTTTGGTCTGGCCGATGCGGTGGGTGCGGTCGATCGCCTGGCGCTCGATCGCCGGATTCCACCACGGATCGTATAGCACGACGTAGTCCGCTTCGGTGACGGTCAGGCCGACGCCACCCGCCTTGAGACTCATGAGGAACACGGGCGGCCCGTCTTCACGGCGGAAATCGTCGAGCACTTTGCTGCGGTTCTTCGTCGCGCCGTCGAGGTACGCGTAGCTGCGTTTGCGCGTATCGAGCGCCTCGCGCATCAAGCCCAGCATCTCGGTGAAGGAGGAGAAGACGAGCACGCGATGTCCCGACTCGATGATCGACTCCAGCAGTTCTAAGAACGCCAAGAATTTACCCGACGCGTCCTCGTCTTCACGCCAGTGATCGCCGATGAGGCCCGGGTGGCAGCAGATCTGGCGCAGCTTGGTGAGGGCCGCGAGAATGGAGAGCTGCGCGCGTGCGATGCCGCGTTCGTCGACTTCGCGCAGAATGTCGCGCCGCGCCCGCAGCACGGTTTCGCGGTAGGCTTTCTTCTGCGAAGTGGTCATTTCGCACTCGATCGTCTGCTCGGTGCGTGACGGCAGGTCGGCGGCGACCTGCGTTTTGAGACGGCGGATCATGAAGGGCTGGATCCGGCGGGCGAGGCGCTGCTGTTTCTCCACGTCGCCGTCGCGCATGATCGGCGTCTCGAAGGCGTTGCGGAAGTGCCCCTCGTTGCCGAGCAGGCCGGGCATCACGAAATCGACGATCGACCACAGATCGAGCACCGAGTTCTCGATGGGCGTGCCGGTGAGCGCCAGCCTCTGGTCGGCGTTGATGCCCTTGATGACCTGCGAGATCTTGGCTTGCGGATTCTTTATCTGCTGGGCCTCGTCGAGCACGATGCTTCGGAAGCTCAAACGGTTCAAGCTTTCGGCGTCGCGCCGCGCAAGCGCATAGGACGTGACCATGAGATCGAACTTGGCGGCTTCGCTGTAGACCGCTTCGCGACCCGAGCCGGCCGTGAGCAACGTGACCTTCAGCTCAGGCGTGAAGCGCGCCGCTTCGCTGACCCACGTGTGGGTCACCGACGTCGGGCAGACGATGAGATTCGGCGCGCTGCCGCGCAGACGACGCTCGCGATCGAGATATGCGAGGACCTGCAACGTTTTGCCCAGGCCCATGTCATCGGCGAGGATGCCGCCGAACGCATAACGCCCGAGATAGGCCAAAAAATCGAGACCGCGCCGCTGATACGGCCGCAAGATCTTGTCCAAGTGCGCCGGGGGGTCGACTTCTTCGATGCCCGAGAATCCGCGCACCGCTTCGCGCAGGTCGCGCAACGGCGCAGGCAATTCAGCATCCCCGCAGGCTTTCGCCAAGTCATCGTACACGGACAGCATCTGCGCGGTGGTCAGGCGGGCGCGCCCGCCGCGTTCGAGCGTACCGCCGAAACCGCCGGTGGCTTCGCGCAGCAACGCGAAGGACGACAGGTCGATGAAGCGGCCATCTGCCAGCCGGTAATACCGGCCGGTGCTCTGCCACAGCGCTTTGACGTCTTGCGGCGAGAGCGGCTGGCCGTCGAGCAACAGCTCGACTGAGATCTCAAGCCAGTCGATCGGACCTGACGCCGTCGCGCCGACCCTACCCTTGGCTTTTGCTTTTTCTTTGTTCTTGTCTTCGGCTGGGTCCACCGAGAGCGAGACGTGCAGCGTCTTGGGGCCTTCGACGAGCGACTTCATCGTCTCGTCCAGATCCAGGTGGAACTCGCCCCTCCAGCCGGGTAGGATCTCGGTGCCGAATTGATAGGCAAGGTCGGTGCCTTCGAGACGCCACGCGGTCTCGTCGTAATGCGGTAGCGGTTCGCCCGGATGTTCCATCCGCCAGACATCGTAGATGGTCTTCCACGGCCTGAAGCCGTGCGCTTCGAGCTTGTTCTTCACCGTGTGGGCGATCGCCGGGTCGCAGTACGCATAGCGCGGGATGCCGCCTTTGTGGCCGTCGTCGATGCGGCGCAGCGGATTGAAATCCATGGTCCCGATCGGCCAGTTGGCGCCGCTCTTGGCATCTTCGACCGCAGCATCGGCGGTGATGCCGTCGCCCTCCCAGCGCAGCCGCAGCAGCGTCTGTTGTTCCATCTCGTCGCGCTGTAACAGCAGCGAAGCGGCGGTCCGTCTCTCTAACAAACCGTGTGCGCGCTCCAACAACCGTGGGACGTCGGGTGCCTCCAGCCGGAGGTTGCTCGTGTTCTTGAACCGCTCGACGATGCGCAGCCCGAACGAGCCGTCGTGCAAGTAGAACGTTTGCCCGTCGAACAGCCACGCAGGCATGCCGTCGATGGTGCGCACCGCTGCGCAATCCACGCTCGAGCCATCCGGACGCACGAACTCGCCGGCCAGATCGAGATCGCCCTGCTCGTCGCGTGCGCCGTGCAAGCGCAAATGCAGCGACGACAACGCGATGCGCACCGCCGGCATGGATTCCGGATGTGCGCCAAGATGATCGTCGTAGCGCACGCGCGGATGTGAGATGAGGCGCAGCAGCAGCTGCGCGAAGTTATTGCTCAGCCGCTGGGTGTGCTCGCTCGTCGGCCGTGCCAGCGCATAGTCGGCGGGTGTGCCGAACATCGCGCCGAGCGATGCGTCTGCGAGGAGCGCGCTGTCGTAGCGATCCCACTCTTCGCCCGTGAGGTTGGCCTGACGCGTGGTGCGATACAATTGCTGCAGGTCGGCGTGCGTTCGGCCGACACCATGCAGCTTCGGCGCATCCAGACACAAGCGCGCGTAGAAGACCGCCAGGCGTTCGTCAAACCCGACGACCACCCACAACCGGCGGCGTGGCGTGACGGTTTCGTGATGCGGCGCCAGCAGGTCGAACAGTTCCACGAGCTGCGCAGGCACGTTGGGCGGCGCGATCGTCGCGGCGACGCCGTTGCCGTTCACGCTGGGCGAAGCGTTGGCTGCGGCATGCCCGTTGGTTGCGGCGACACCGTTGCCGGCAGGCGGCGTCACGTACGGCGCCGGCGGCTCGCTGGTCTGCAACGCTAGTTCCGCGAGCATCGACAACGCTGCGACGGCATGTTTGCAATCATAGCCGTAACGGCATGTGCAGTTGCAACGCATGCCCAGCGGCGGGCGCGACGTGTCACGCGTGAGCGTGGTCGTGTGTGTCTCGGTGTCAGCGACGGTCGCGACGACGTCATGCCGGCGCAGATTCAGCGAACGGACTTTGCCGCGCTGATACGCTGCGAGCCCCTGCGCGATGATGGGCTTGGGAAAGGTGCCTTCGATCGCCGTCTGCGAGGGCAACGAGTCTTGCCACAATCCGAGGGGCGGCCCCCCACGTTCGGGACCAACGCCTTCTTCAAAGCGTAATGACAGCGGCTGATTCGCTTTCGGTTGCGCGCGGACGGTCATACTTCTTCGCACTTCGACGCACCCCAGGCCGCTCCCGCCTCGCACCGTCCGCGGAGTGATTCCAAAGAGACTTTCGACCCGCAACCGTCGCAGGTAAAGAGTCGTCAAGGTGAAAGTCGAACGTACATTCTCGCAGCGAGGATATGTTCCACCGTTATGAACGTGCGGTGCT
>JALYZS010000090.1 GCA_030948745.1 Vulcanimicrobiota bacterium
CTAGTAAGAAGCTCTTCGATCCATAAGGGATTGTTCTTTGGCGCGCTTCATGCGGCTTGGGGAGTCACTTGCACCTCGCAGCCGAGATCCTTGAGTCTGCGCACGAGGCGCAGGATTGCTTTGGAGCGGTCACGGCTGGAGAAGTGATCAGCACCGAGATCGCGGTAAGGGATGCCGTTTTTCAACATGTGGTAAGCGGCGGTGAGCATGGAGGCGGCGACGGCGAGGATGGCTTTTTTGGCGCCGCGGCGCGAGCGCAAGCGATGGAACTGGGATTGCAGATAGGAGTCTTTGACGCGCACCGCTGCCCAGGCGGCTGTGACCAGCGCGGTTTTAAGCCAGGGGGCGCCCTTGCGCACGCGGGTGGAGCGACGTTTGCCGGCACTTTCGTCACTGCGCGGACAGAGTCCCGTCCAAGAGATCAAATGGGCCGCCGTAGGAAAGCGCGACATATCGACGCCGATCTCCGCCACTATGACCTGCGCGGTCAGATCGCTGACACCGGGCAGAGTCGTCAGAAGGCGGGCGCTATTGCGGATCGGCGCCAAGGTTTTTCCCACCGTGGCATCAATGTCAGCGAGCGCTTGTTCCAGGGCGGCAACGAGTTCGAGATGGACCTTCAGCAGCCCCCGGTGGTGCTCGCGGATACGCCCATGCAACGCTTCCACGAGTTCGGCGCGTTTCTTGCGGGCGGTACCCTCAGCGAGGTCGGCGAGCTTTTCCGGATTCCTCTCTCCGGCAATCAGTGCCTGCAGGATGGCGCGCCCGCTCTTGCCGAGTACATTCGACAGCACGCTGCCGAGTTTCAGATTCGCGTCCTCTAGGACCTTCTGGATGCGTGAAGAGTGCTGCGAGATCTCGCGCACCAACTGCTTGCGGGTGCGCGTCAGATCGCGCAGCTCCTGGATGGGCGCCGGCGGCACGAAGCTCGAGCGGATCAGTCCGTGCGCCAACAGGTCGGCAATCCACGTCGCATCGTTCACGTCGGTTTTTCGGCCCGGTACGTTTTTGATGTGCGAAGCGTTAGCGAGCACCAACTCAAAGTCTTCTTCCAACATATGCCACACCGGCTTCCAGTACACGCCAGTCGCTTCCATCGCCACGTGGCTGACCCCATGGCTCGTCAACCACTCGTTCAGCTCCAACAGCGCCGCCGTCGTTGTGGCAAAGCTCTTCACCTCATCGTGCAGCGGCTCACAGACGCAGCGCACGCGGGCGACGACGCTGTCTTTATGCACGTCGAGCCCGGCGCAGCGCGGATACAGTACTTGCATAGCTCCTCCTCGTGTTCTGTCAGGCAGCGCCGGGAAGAACCCTCGTTATCGAACTCTAGTAATCGTGCTCCGGAGCGCAAGCGCTCGTGGCAACAATTCGGGGTGCTCGCAGGATTACGGGTCCAACTAGCTAACGGGCTCGCAGCACCAAGCAGAAACCGACCTCGATCCCGACGCCAACGTCAGCATATGCCGCATTACTTTCTTCCTGTCTACCCTCTTGTAAGCTTCATCAATCGGGGTCGCGCCAGCGCGATGGAAAACTAGCTACTTTCCGGCGCAAAAATGACCTTGCGGAATCCGAGATGCGCCGCCGATAGGCAAGCATGGCAGATCCACGGCCATGGTGACCAGTGGTAGGTAAGTGGGAGAGGGGTCAGGGAGGAGAGGAACGGAAAGAGGGATCAGTCGTCGGTCGGTTCGACCAGCGCACCACCGATGTGGATCAGGTTATCGGCGATGACGCCGAGGCCGACCCAGCGCTTCACGCCGGATTGACCCTTGTAGCGGCAGCGGTTCAAGCCGTGCCGTCGTTTCAGAAGACTGATGCGCCCTTCGCTACCGGTGCGCCATTTTTGGGCGTTGCGGAACCAACGTTTTTTCTGCAGGGTCTTGCGTTCGATGCTTTTGGACGAGCGGTTGGGAATCGCGATCCGTTTGACGCCTCGGGCATGCGCGACGGTTTCATTCTCTGTCGAGAAAAATGCGGCATCGGCGGTAACCAGGCGCGGCGTGCGGCCGAGCATCTGCTCATGAATGCTCACGGCGGGGAGCAGCAGATCGCAATCGTTGGGGCGCTCATCGTAGACCTCATAATCGATGATGATCTGTGCCTCGGCTTCCTGAATTTTGACCATTTTGCCGAACTCCGTCGGCTTGGCCGCTTTACCCTTACGGATAATCTCGGTGTGCGGCTCGAACAGGCTGACGAGCTTGCCCTCCACATGAGTATTGCCCTTGAAAATGCGGTCACGGGTTTGATGCATGACTTGCTGCACGAGCGGAATCATCCGCTCCAAATAGACACGGTCAGCCTCCAAGCTCACCTGCTCGAGCAGCCCTTTGGCGCGCTTGAGCCCGACGGCCACTTCTTGGGCGAATTTCTTGGCTTGACCGACGACCCGCCCGGTGCTCTGCAACAGCTTGGCATAGCCACTCTTCAGCCGCTGTTGGCCCTGCGGGATGCGACTGCGCGAGGCGCGGGCTATCTCGATCACCCGATGCCGCACACTGCGGGTCCGATCACGCAACCGGGTGCCGACGGCACCGGCGATTTGTGCGATGCGCCGCATCGTGCGCGTCAGTACCCGGACCCCATCGCCGAGCAGGGAACTGTCGGTCGGATAGTGGATGTCGGTCTCGACGACCGTGGTGTCCACGCGCAGTTGCCGGCCCTGCACGATGCGCTTCTCCTGCGCGATCGCCACGACCCGCTGGTGGATCTTCTGGATGATCTCAGGGCCCAACGCCACTCCCAGCTTGCCCAAGGTCTTGGCGTCGGGAACTCGGCGCGCGCCGACTCGGGTGAACTGCCGATAGACCAAGTTGGCCCGCACCTCGCGCTCGAGAATGGCGTAGCTCCAGTTGCGAATGTGCTTGAGCAGCAGCAGGCGCACCACCACGTCGGCCGGTGTGCCCGGCCGACCGCGCGTGCCGCTCATCGGCCAGCGACGCGCGAGTGCGTCATAGACAATGTGCAGCAGTTCCTGGTCCCGCAGCACCTGATCGACCTGTCGCATCCACGGCTCCCACAAAGTCCCGACTTCCTCCTCGATCAGGCCTTCTGCGAAGGAGATCTGCGGCCGGGAGAGCTCGATCATCTCGCTTCGAGCCCGCCAACTCGCTTATGCTGGTCACGCATGGCGAATGAGCAACAGTGAGGTAAGTGGTATCATCTGTCGCTATACTTAGCGCAAGATAAGACCAATGTCAAGTCCATTTTTATGACCAAGATCACTTCTCCTCGAGGCGCCGAGCGCGCTCGCGAACGCATCGACCAGATACGCCAAGAACTTGGCGACATCGAGCTGCTGTGTTCGGGAACGTTGCTCAAGCGCATGAAGACCTGCGGCTCGGCGACTTGCCGCTGTGCGCACGATCCCGCCGCGCGCCATGGACCGTATTACGAGTGGGGCCACATGCGCGCTGGTAAGCTCGTCCACCGAGTCGTCTCGGCCGAACAGGCCGAGGTGTTGCGTCAAGCGATCGCCAACTACCGAAGGCTGAAGAAGCTTCTACGCGGCTGGGAAAGCGAAACGGAGCGCCTCATTGATGCCGCGAGACCACAAACGCCATGATCTTGCCGCACCCTTCGGCGCCAATCCGGTACGATCGTGCAGCAAATGCCCGGGCGACCTGGCGAAACCACCGCCGGCAGGCGCATTATTTTTGCGCCGGAAAGTAGCTATGGGCAAGAAAAATACGGCGCAACCGTGCACGAAACGTAGACGCGTGAATTCTGGCGGCGGTCCTCGTATGGCGGCGACAATGCTGAGGAGCGCAATTTCTGCGGCGGAGTGGTTCAATACTTCAC
>JALYZS010000099.1 GCA_030948745.1 Vulcanimicrobiota bacterium
CATGAAGCCCGTGATGGCGAGTGGCGAACCCTCGTACACATCCGGCGTCCAGGTGTGGAAGGGCGACAGCGCGAGCTTGAACGCCAGACCGACCACGAACAGCGCGAAGCCGGCCACGAACAGCGGCGACAAGGCGGCCGCTGGTTTGGCAAGCGCGCTCAAAAACGTGCTGCCGGCGGATCCGTAGAGCAGTGCCGATCCGAAGATTAAAAAGCCTGAGGCGAGCGATCCGAGCAACACGTACTTGAGCGCGGCTTCTTGCGAGGCAGCGCGCGGGTACCCGCTACCGGCCAGCACGTAGAGCGCAAGCGAGAGCTGCTCGATGCCCAAGAAGATGATGATGAGGTTGTTGGCGCTCGCCATGACCATGCCGCCGATGGTGCAGAACACGAGCAATGCCGCATAGGCGCCTGGGTTCTTGCCGTCGTCCGCGCGGCGCAGCGACGAGAGCAAGAACGTGACGATGAGCGTGAGGAGCAGCAGCGCGTCGAACGTCCATGAATAGCGATCGAGCACGAACGCCCCGTTGAGCGTGGTCGCGGGATGTCCGTATAGCGGCGCCAGGCTGAGCAGCGACCCGGCGCAGCCGGCGATGCCGATGCCATAGAGCAGCCAGCGCGGTGCTGCGCGGCTCAACAGGTCGCAGACCATCACGAGCAGTCCGGACGCTGCCAGCACGGCGATGGGTACGAGCAGCGACCAGTCGATGGGGACCGCGGTGATGCTCATGCCCGGTGGCCCGTCGTGACTGCCGTCGCACCGGTGCCCGGCACATTGGTGGGCGCTCGATCGTTGAGCCAGCCGGGCCACAGGCCTAAGAAGAATATCGCCGCGACCAGCGGTGCCACGAGCGCCAATTCACGCGGGCGCAATTCCAGGTGCTCGTCATTTCGCGCGAGTGCGGAGCGCAACGGTCCGTGCATCGCGCCTTGGAACAACACCAGCATGTACGCAGCCGAAAGCACGACCGACAGCAATGCGACCGCGGTGAAGGCGGGTTGCGTCTGCCAGGATCCGATGAGGATCAAGAACTCGCCGGCGAAGCCCGACATGCCGGGCAATCCCAGCGCCGCCATGCAGGCGATGAGCATGAGGGCGTGCAGCCGCGGCGCGCGCGTCGCCAGCCCAGCGAAGAGCGTGAGGTCGCGCGTGCCGGTGCGTTCCTCGATGAATCCCAGCAGCAAGAACAACAGTGCGGCGATGAGCCCGTGGCTGACGAGCATCAAGACGCCGCCTGAGATGCTCGTGATGTCAAAGGCGAACACGCCTAGCCAGACGAGACCGAGGTGCGACAGCGACGAAAACGCCACGAGCGTCTTCATGTCGCGCTGGCCGAGCGCGGCCAGCGCCCCATACAGGATGCTGACGACACCGATGAGCAAAAGCGCCGGCGCCCAGACGCGCGCGGCATGCGGGAACAGCGGCAACGCGAAGACCAACAGCGCGTACAGGCCGGCCTTGCTCTGCACGCCGGCGACGAGCGCGACCACGGGCGGCGGCGCATTCGCGTACGTCGGCGGCATCCAGCCGTGGAATGGGAAGGCAGGGGTCTTGATGAGGAACGCGATCGCGAACGTAGCGAACAGCCACCACTCGAGGCGCGCGTCGAAACGGAAATGGCCGCCGAGCACTTCAAAGGTGTGGGTCTGCGTCACCAACGCGATGACCCCCAGCAGCAAGATCAAACCACCGGCGCCATTGTAGATGAGATAGTACCAGGCAGCTCGGCGTGCTTGCGCCGTTCCGGCGTAACCGGCCAGCAAGAGGAAGACCGGGATGAGCATGAGGTCCCAATAGACGTAGAACAGCAGAAGATCGGCCGCCGTGAACAGTCCGAGCAATGTCGTCTCAAAGGCCAAGATGAGGAAGAGGTAGCCGCGCAATCGTAGCGGGTCAGCATACGAGAAGGCCGCCCAGATAGACGCCGCACTGACGAACGTCGTCAGCAGCACGAAGAACAGGCTCAGCGCATCCACGCGGATGTGGTAAGCGGCAGACCAGATGCCGCTGATCCACGGCTGCGAATAGTCGGCCACGCTGTTACGGCCCAGGATGAGGAACTCCAGGCTCAACAAGAACGCCGCAAGCGACCCCGCAAAGGCGATCGCCTTGAGCGCAGTGCTCGCTGTCTTCGGCAGCAATAACAGCACGAGCCCAGCGGTCAGCGGCACGAAAATGACGGTGTTGATCAGCACGTCAACGCGCTCCCAACGCGCTGCTGGCATGCGCGAAATATAGGTAGTAGGCGAGCAAGAGCACGACGCCGATCAGCATGCCCAGTCCGTAGCGCCGCAGATAGCCCGTCTCCCAATCGCCGACCGCGTTGCCGATCCCGGCGGCGATCCGCGCGAAACCTGTCGTGACGCCCCCGACCCCATCCGGATCGACATACTTCGCCACGTCGGAAGCGAGCGTGAGCGCAGGCACTTCGAAAACCCAATGATAGATCGTATCCACATAGTAAGCGTTCATGAGCAGGGCTCGCAGCGGCGCCAAGCGCTCGCGCACGACCTCACGCACCTGCGACCGTCGCTGGTACAGCGCATACGCCGCGGCAAAGCCGAGCAGCACGAGCGCCAAGGTGGCGAGCGACAGCGGCCAGTTGAAGTCGCTCATGTCGGTCGCCGCTCGATCGGCGAACGCGGGGGCCAGATTCGCGCTGAAGACGTCACGACCGGGCAGCACGAGCCAGCCGCCGACGAGCGATAGCAGCGCGAGGACCGCGGCTGGTACCGCCATGCTCGGGCTCACGTGGGTGTGGGGCTCGTGCCCGCCGCGGTATTCGCCGCTCAAGAACGTGAGGAACAGTAACCGGAACATATAGAACGACGTGAGCAGGGCCGCGAACGTGCCGAGCGCCCAGAAGATAGGGTGATGCAGTCGCAGCAACTGGTCCAAAATCGCGTCCTTGGAGAAAAAGCCGGCGAACGGGATGATGCCAACAATCGCGAGGGTGCCGGCGAGAAACGTCCAGTACGCGAGCGGCATACGTTTGGCCAAGCCACCCATCTTGCGGATGTCTTGCTCTCCGCCTAGATTATGGATGACGATCCCCGCCGCCATGAAGAGCAGCGCCTTGAAGAAAGCGTGGGTCAAGAAATGGAATGCGCCCGCACCGTACGCACCCACGCCGACGGCCACGATCATGTAGCCGATCTGGCTCATGGTCGAGTACGCGAGCACGCGCTTGATATCGTACTGTACGAGGCCGATCGTGGCTGCGAAGACTGCGGTCGCGCAGCCGACCACCGCCACCGCTGTTGCGGCAGCTGGCGCGTGATCGTAGATCGGATGCGCGCGGGCGACCAGGTAGACGCCGGCCGTCACCATGGTGGCGGCGTGGATGAGCGCGCTCACCGGAGTCGGCCCCTCCATCGCGTCCGGCAGCCAGGTCTGCAACGGCAACTGGGCGGATTTTGCCGCCGCCCCGACGAGCAGCCAGATCCCGATCCAGTTGAGCGCGGTCGTCGGCGCGCTCGTGACGTTGGCGAAGATCTCTTTGTACGATAGGCTGCCGAAATGGGCGAACATCAAAAATATGGCGACCATGATGCCGACGTCGCCGATGACGTTGAGGATGAGCGCTTTGCGCGCGGCGGCGACCGCCGCCGGCCGATCGCTGTCGAAGCCGATGAGCAGGAATGAAGCCAGGCCGACGCCGGCCCAGCCGACGAGCAGCCAGAGGAAGTTGCCCGCCATCACCAAGACGAGCATGGTGAAAACGAACAGATTCATGTAGGCGAAGAAGGTGCGGTAGTTCTTGGACTCCGCCATGTAGCCGACGGAATACAGATGGATCAAGAATCCGACGCCCGTGATGACGAGCATCCACAGCAGGGCGAGCGGATCGATACGCAGCTCGAACGAGATCGTGAGCGGCGGGATATGCGCCCAGAATTGCGGATGGGCGGCCCACGCCGGCGGATATTTGACGCTGAACGCCTGTTGCGCCGCGGGCAAGCTCCACACGCGCAGGCCCAGCAGCAGGGTCAATAAGAAGGCGCCCAAGATCGAGAGATTGCCCACGATGGCGGCGCCGCTGCGGTGCAGGCGCGGGCAGATAAAGGCGATCACGAGCGTGCCGAACAGCGGCAAGAACAGGATGGTGAAGGGGACCGTCGAGAGCATCTGGTCCATCAGCCCCTCATGAGCGAGATATCGTCCACATCCACCCGCGCGCGCCGGCGGAAGACCATCACGACGATCGCGAGCGCTATGGCGGCTTCAGCAGCGGCGACGGTGATGACGATGAAGACGAAGATCTGGCCCGACATGTCGGCGAAGCTGCGTGCGAATGCGGCGAACACGAGATTGCCTGCGTTCCACATGAGCTCGATCGCCATGAGCATGGTGATGGGGTTGCGGCGCAGCATGAAGCCGATGACGCCCACGACGAACATCGCGGACGCCACCGCCAAGTAATCGCCTAAGGGCACGTTCGGCATGCCGGCGAGCACTTAGGAACGCGCCTCTTTATGGCCGGCCATCAGCACCACGCCGATGACGGCGATCAACAACACGAACCCGGTGACCTCGAACGCGAATACATGCGTCGTCAACAGCTGCAACCCGAAGGTCGCGACCGAGCCAAAGCCTGGCGGTGCAGGCGGCAATGCGGTTGCGGCTCGCGCGGCGCCGACGCCGATCGCCAACAAGCCGAGCGCCGCGATGCCCGCGACGATCGACGGCACGGTTTGAAAGCCCAGCCTGCCCGGCCCTTGTTCGACCGGTTGATTGCCGACCGTGAGCAGCGCGATGACGAACAAGAACAACACCAAGATGGCGCCGGCATAGATGATGATCTGGATCATGGCCAAGAAATCACCGGCGAGGGTCAAGAACAGCACTGCGAGGGCTGCGAAATTGACGATGAGGCCGATGACCGAGTGCACCGGCTGGCGGCTGGCGATGACGCCGACCGCGGTCACGAGCAAGATGGCGGCGCTCAGCCAGAACACCACGCTCACGGTGCTGTCTCCACACCCGGATCGGTCGTGACCGCCGACTCGGTGTTCGCCAGATGCTGGGTGAACGGGTCTTTGACGACGAGCTTGTCTTTGCCGTACACGAGCCGTTCGCGCGTGAAATCCGCCAAGTCGAAGCGCGGGGTCAGCACGATCGCGTCGGTCGGACACGCCTCCTCGCACCAGCCGCAGAAGATGCAGCGCAGCATGTCGATCTCATAGCGATAGCCATAGCGTTCGCCCGGCGACGTCGGATGCGCGGGATCATTTTCCGCGCCGATCACCGTGATGGCATTCGAGGGGCAGGCGACGGCGCACAACTCGCAGCCGATACAGCGCTCCAGGCCATCGTCATACTTGCGCAGCTCGTGCACGCCGCGGAAACGCTCGTGATGCGGGAACGGCTTGCGCGGATAATCGATCGTCGCTTTTTTCTTGAACAGATATTTCAAGGTCGTGTGCATGCCGATGAAGAGCCCGGCGGCGATTCTGAAGAGGTCCACGCTAATGCGCTCCCATGGCCGCGACGATGCCTGCGACGACCAGCAAGTTCGCGACTGCGGTGGGCAGTAAGAACTTCCAGCCGAACGACATCAAGCGGTCGTAGCGCAGGCGCGGCAGCGTCGCGCGCCACCAGATCATGAAGAACAGCAAGACGATCACCTTGGTCACAAAGTAGATGACGGTCAACCAGGGATGCTGCGCGACCGCCGGACCATCGCCGCCGCCCAGGAACAGCAGCGTGCGGATGGAGCAGACTGTGATCATGTTGACGTATTCGGCGACGAAGAACGTGCCGAAGCGCAGGCTCGAATACTCGGTATGGAAGCCCGCCACCAGCTCGGTTTCGGCCTCAGGCAGATCGAACGGTGCGCGATTCGTCTCCGCCATTGCGGTGACGCCGTAGATAAGGTAGGGGATGAAGAGCGGGATCGCATACCACAGGTGGTGCTTCGACTGCGCGGCGACGATGCCGCCCAGATCGGTGGTCCCGGCCAGGATGACGACCGGCACGATCGACAGTCCCATCGCAAGCTCGTAAGAGATCATCTGCGCGGTCGCCCGGATCGATCCCAGCAACGGCCATTTCGATTGCGACGACCAGCCGCCCAAGGCGATGCCGTACACGCCCAGTGACGCGACCGCGAGCAGATAGAGGATGCCGACGTTAGGCGAAGCGATCGCGATCGGCGTGCCGTCCGGAAGCCAGCCGAACGGTATGACTGCGTAAGCGAGCAGCGCGGTGAGGACGGCGATGGCCGGCGCGACTTTGTAGACAAAGCGATCCGCGTTGCCTGGGGTCAGGTCTTCCTTGAGCACGAGTTTCACGGCGTCGGCAGCCGGCTGCAACAACCCCCAAGGTCCGCACCATGTCGGCCCCACGCGCATCTGGAACCAGCCCAAGATCTTGCGCTCCGCGAGCATGAGATACGCGAACGCCGTCACCACGATGAAGATCAACAA
>JALYZS010000106.1 GCA_030948745.1 Vulcanimicrobiota bacterium
CGCACCCGCACCCCGAGCCGCCTCGCGCACCGCTTTTTTCTCGACCTCGGTGGCCGAGCCGGGCACGCCGACGATGACGCGCGGCGGGATGAGCGGGCGTCCGCGCAGCGCACGTTGCACGAACTGACTGATGAGGGCCTCGGTGTAGCGGTAGTTCGAGATGACGCCGTTGCGCATCGGCCGGATGACGTTGATGGCGCGCGGCGTCCTGCCCAGCATCTGTTTGGCGCCCTCGCCCACGGTCAGGATCTCGCCCGTGTCGGCATCGATGGCGACCATCGTCGGCTCGCTGAAGCGCACGCCCTGGCCACGGACGTGCACGGGGGTGTTCGCGGTCCCAAGATCGATGCTGACCGCAGGCGCGAAATGGGCGTAGAGGCGTTCGAACAGAAAACTCATCCGGCGAGCAAGTCGTAGCCGAAGCTCGAGAGCGCCTCGCCGAGGCGTGCGAGCGGCAAACCCATGACGGTGTAGAAATCGCCCATAATCGAGCGCACCATAAGGGCGCCGCGGCCTTGTATGCCGTAAGCGCCTGCTTTGTCGTCCGCGTCGCCGCTGCTCACGTAGCCTGCTATCTGGGCATCGCTCAGCGGCAAGAAGTGCACGCGGGTGGACTCGACGCCGGCGTATTCCGCTCCGCTGCGCCGGTCGACGACTGCCAACCCCGTATAAACGGTATGCTCGCGGCCGGAGAGCAAGCGCAACATGCGCACAGCGTCGCCGTCGTCCTGCGGCTTGCCCAACATCGTGCGGTCGACGGCGACGATCGTATCCGCCCCCACCACGATGTGCGGTCCGTGTGCTTCAGCGGCGCGCACCTTCCCGATCGCCAGATCGACTGCCAGCGTCGCGGGGTCGCCTTCGAGGGCGCGCGCCTCTTCTGCAAATCCCGAGCGGATCACCGTGACCTCAAGGCCCAGGCCGCGCAACAGCTGCAGCCGCCGCGGGGATTGCGATGCGAGCGCGATCGCGTGCAACCGTTCACTCATAACGCTGCCCGCCGACCTCGATGAAGCCGGGCATGTGCCGCAGCCGCGGGTCGCGGTGCGTCCAATGGATGACGGGCCCGCGGGCGTTGAACGCAAGCTCCCCCCGCACGACGACGCGATCGCCCGGGTGTATCGGTGCTAGCGCAGCGATGGAGACGTTGTCGGCCACAAAGATTCGCTGTACGCGACCGCTCTCGGCGACGTCGAGGAGAAACCGCTCATGCGCCCCATGCGGGCCTGCGACGGTCGGGAGCACGCGTGCGACCCGCCCGGAAACGGTGACCTCTGCGCCGCTGCGCCCGCTCTCGATGTCACGCAGTGCGGCACCGTTGTCGGGCGGCTTGCCGGCGCTGCATGCCGCGAGCAGCAGCACGAGCGCAAGCGCGCGTCTCATGCGCGCTCCACCGCGACATCATGCGATGCGCTCGCCTGCACTGGCGTATCGAGATCGAGCAGGTGCTCGAGCGGCTCGCGCCGCGCGATGAGCCGGGCGCGAGTGCCCTCGACCAGGACCACTGCGGGACGGGCGAAGCGGTTGTAGTTGCTCGCCATGGAATACGTATACGCGCCGGTGTCGTGAACGCGCAGGAGATCGCCGACCTTCGTCTCCGGCAGACGGACGGACGGGAACAAGAGATCGGTTTCGCAGTGGCGTCCGAAGATCGTGTACTCGACGTTTTGGCCGTCGGCGCTCTTCGCAGCAGCACTGCGGCTCGCCCGGCTCACCCGGTAACTTGCTTCGTACAGCGCCGGCCGAGGATTGTCCGACATCCCGCCGTCGACGATCAATGCGCGACGTCCGTCGGCAAGGGTCTTGCCGACGACCACGCGGTACAAGGTCGAACCGGCATGCGCCACGATCGCGCGGCCCGGTTCGATCATGAGCTCGGGCCGCGGCAGGGCTGCTGCGGCAAATGCCTGGGTCGCAGTCTCGAACACGGTGTCCGCCCAGCGCTGCAGCAAACCGTCGGCTTCGTCTGCCTCTCCCACGCCGAGACCGCCGCCGAGATTGATGATGCGCGGCGCTATCGCGAGCGCTGCCTGGATGTCAGCGGCGAAAACAGCGAGCGACTGGATCTCATGCGCGTAGCTCGAGAGGTCGAAGATCTGCGACCCCAGGTGGCAATGCACCCCACCGAACAGGAGGCCGCCGGCTTCGCAGACCGCACGCACCGCTGCTAGTGCCTGGCCATCGCCGATGGGAAAACCAAATTTCGAGCCGACCGAGCCGGTTTGTATCTGCGCCTTGGTCGCCGCCGCGATGCCCGGGTTCACGCGGACGAGCACAGAGCTACGCTTGCCCGCAGCCCGAGCAAACGCGTCAAGCGCAATGATCTCTTGTTGGTTGTCGACGACGACATGCCGGACGCCGGATTCGACCGCCAGCGCCAATTCTTGGCTTGTCTTCGCGCAGCCGTGCATGATGCAATCGGCGCCCGGCACACCCGCACGCAGCGCGGTATGCAGCTCTCCTTCGGAGCAGGCGTCGAGCAGCAGTCCCTCTTCCCAGGCGATGCGAGCCACCGCTTGCAGCATCAATGCCTTTGCGGCGTACACCACGCTCGTCGACCAGCCGGGCCGCTGGAAGGCCTCGCGAAAGCGCCGCATCCGATGTCGCAAGACCGGTTCGTCCATGACGAGCAACGGCGTACCGAACAGTTCCGCGAGGTGATGGTCGTCACACTCGAGCGGACGTTCGGTGTTGTGGAAAGTCATATCATTGCTTATAGTGAACATTGGCAACAGCTTTCTCCATTGCCAATTTTGTATATGCCAAGTTTTCGATCAGACGACCCTCGCAGCCCGGACACGTACGCGGCACAGTCAGGCCCGCGTCTACGGCGACTGGTTCGTGCGGCCGGCAATATCCGCATCCTTTTGCTCGGCTGGCCCGGGCGCCCAGGCGCACGCTCCGCGACTCGTCCGGTTGCGACGGGCACTTTCTCGTATCCCGCTTTCGGGGCGAACTAATCGCTGTAGAGCTTGTGCTCTGCTATGTACGCGATGACCGGATCGGGCACCAGGTAGCGAACGCTGCGCGCAGCCGCGATGTCCGCTCGAATCGTGCTCGCTGAGATGTGCACGAGCGGCAGCTGCACGATCTCTATCCGTGCGGCAAGATGTGGCGGCTGGGCGTCGACCAATGCCGCGATCGCATCAGCCGGCGCCTGGGCGCGCACGACCACGTAGAACCGATCCAGTGCCTCGAGCACTTCCTCAAAACGCCGCCACGGACTGTTCACAAGCGAGTCGCTGCCTGCGATGAATGACAATCGCTGCGCGGCATACCGGGCGCGCAGCAGCGGCAGCGTGTCCGCGGTATACACAGGTCCCTCTTGGCGGAGCGCGGTATCGTCAAGCGCGAAGCGGTCGTTGCCCGCGATAGCCAGCTGCACCATCGCGCTACGGTCGGTGGCTGGGGCGTGCGTGGAGCGATGCGCGGGTGAGCCGACGGGCAGGAAGAGCACGCGATCGAGCTGCCGCTGGGTCGCGATCGCATTGGCGATGTAGAGATGTCCGACATGGATCGGATCGAAGCTCCCCCCAAAGACGCCGACCTTGTGCGCACTCACGAGAATGTGAATTCACTCGTGCCCACGGTCACGCGATCACCGGGCCGAGCGCCGAGTTTCTCAAGCTTGCGGCGCGCGCCGCTGCGTATCAAGGCTCGTTCGAAGTATGCGCGGCCATCGTCGCTCTCGAGGTCGGTCATCGTTGCGATGCGTTCGAGCTGACGGGCGCTGATGCGGAAGCCGTCATCCTCTTTGCTGACGTGCACGCTGCGGACATCGGCGCGGGGGCGAGGCTGCAGCACGACTTCAGGTTGTGGCATAGCCGCTGCCGCCTGCCGCGCTGCCAGCAAGGCTTGGTAGGTCTGGTTGACAAGTTCCTTGACGCCGACACCGGCTGCGGCGGACACGCCCACCGCGCCTTCGATCTGCCGCTGCACGGCAGCCAACGTGCACAGCGCGTCGGGCAGATCTTGCTTGGTGACGGCGATGATGCGCGGAACCGCCAGCAATTGCGGATTCCAGGCACGCAGCTCGTCTTCGATCATGTTCAACTGCGCCAGTGCCTCGCGCGGGGGCTCGGCGCCGTCGATCAGATGGATGAGCACGCGCGTGCGTTCGACGTGTTTCAAGAACTGATCGCCCAGGCCCGCACCTGCGCTGGCGCCTTCGATGAGACCAGGGACGTCGACGAGCACAAAACTCGCATCGACGTCGACCTGCACGACACCGAGCTGCGGCTCGAGGGTCGTGAACGGATAGTCCGCGATCTTGGGGCGGGCGGCTGAAACCGCGGCGAGCAACGTCGATTTGCCGGCGTTGGGAGCACCCACAATGCCAGCATCAGCGAGCAGCTTTAGTTGCAGATCAAGCGCGATCTCTTCACCGGGTTCGCCGCGCTGGGAGAAGCGCGGCGTGCGATGCACGGCCGTCGCAAAGTGGGAATTACCCAACCCGCCGCGTCCGCCGCGCGCGATGCAGACTTGCACGCCGCTCGCCGCCAGATCCGCGATCAGCTTTGCCTCTGCATAGACAAGCGTTCCCACCGGAACGCGAATGATGATATCCTCTCCGGTCTTGCCGTGACAGTTGGTGCCGCCGCCATTGCCGCCGCGTTCGGCGATGAAACGCCGCTTGTGGCGAAAATCGATGAGCGTACTCACTTGCGGATCGGCGAGCAGATAGATCGAGCCGCCGCGGCCGCCATCGCCCCCGTCGGGCCCGCCACGCGGCACGAATTTCTCGCGCCTGAACGAGACGATGCCATTCCCGCCGTCGCCGCCCCGGACGACGATGTTTACCTGGTCGACGAACATAACGATGGCCGGCCTGGCGGCCGGCCTACTTCACAGAGAAGGGAGATGTTTCTGCTGAGGCGCGTGTTAAGATTCGGCGCCGACAAGCTCTTGCGCGAGAACCTTGACGACCTGTTGGGACTTGCCGCGGCGGGCGAACTCGACCACGCCGCTCGTCAGCGCGAAGAGCGTGTTGTCTTTGCCCATGCCGACGTTGCTGCCCGGGTAATACTGGGTGCCGCGCTGGCGCAGGATGATATTGCCCGCGATGACGCGTTCGCCGCCGAACTTTTTGACGCCCAAGCGCTTGCTTTGGGAGTCGCGGCCGTTGCGGGAAGACCCCAGGCCCTTCTTGTGAGCAAAACGCTGTAGGTTAATGATGAAAGCCACGAGACGAGGTACCTCAATCGGCTGAATACTGTGCGCTAGCGCCCCGGTAGTATACCAAATCGGCCCTGATCGGTCAAAAGTGCGCGCACACGGGCGCGTCGCTCACCTCTGCCGCGCCTACCTCTGCGGGACAGCGTACTTCAATATAACTTTAGGGTCCGGTCATTGCGCTGCGGGCCGTGGAATGAGAGAAGGCACATAACGTACCCCATACTGGGCGGAAAGATCTATGATCGCCGCTTGGTCTGCAGGCATCGCCAAATGTCGTTTTGCGACGTCGAGAAAAAAATTCTCGAGTGAGGCGGGCACGACCGTCATGATGAGCTCGCCCGACGTTTCACCCACGTTGAGGAACTGGTGAGGTTCATTCCGCGGCATGAAGACGACTGTTCCGGCGGGAGCATCGACGACCTGATCCCCGTGCCAGAAACGGAAATGTCCGTTGGTCACGACAAAGGTCTCATCTTCCTTCGTGTGGATATGCGCAGGCGGACCCACGCCGGCTGGCACAGCCAAGCGAATCGTCGCGCTTGCGCCATGCGTATCTGCCCCGTCGATGAGGACCGTCATGTGCGTCCCAAAGGCATCGAACGAAGGTTTTGATTTCTCACTGGCGGCGGCCAAAGCGACTGTCGCCACCAGGACGATCCCGGATACCATCAAGGAGCGATGAAGTTTTGTGCGCATGGAGACCCTTTCAAGCGGCGTGCGGATTTGCCGTGCCCTTTCGAACACTTGCAAGCGCTGATTTCCCACCGGCCATTTGCCTTCCCGCCTCAGGACGGTGTGGCGCCGGGCGACCGACCGCGGACGCGCAACACGAACCATCGCCCCAAGAACAGCAAGCCGACGACGAAGAGCAATGCCAGCAACGCTGCGGTCAACGGGTGGAGGAACGCCAGGATGATCCCGCCGATGCTCAGGCCATCCTCGGCGAAACTGATGACGGGATTCGCAGCTCCGAGCGTGCCCACCGTCGAGGCGGCTCGCGCCGAGGCGGAAGATGCATGCACGACGAGCGCATTGAGCGCGCCCAATCCCATCAGACCGTAAAGCTCAGCCGAGTTGTGGGTGTGCACGGTGCCGCCGACCAAGATAGCTGCGGCAAGCGGTCGCGCCGCAAACGACACAGCGTGCAGCGCGTGATCGATGGCCGGCACTTTGTCCGCCCCGAATTCGATCACCGTGAAGAGGGCGAGCACGACCATGGTCGACGTCGCGCCGAGCCACGCGAACGAGGCTGCCGGATGGATCCAACCGTAATGCGCCGCGAGCGAAGCCGCGAGCAATGTGAGGAAGCCGCGTAGCCCGGCCGTCGTGGTCAGCGCGTAGGCCAAAGCGAACTGCCCGGAAGCGTCCATCGTCATACGAGCGGATGCTTTCGGGCAGTCTGGGGCTATTCCCGGCGGTGTGTCACTGGCGGTTGTCGTAGCGCAGGGCGATGACGATGTCCTGACGCGCTTGCTGTAGCAGACCGATGGCCGCCACCCTATGTCCGCCATAGTCGTGATTGTCGCGCTGCAGCGCATCGATGATTGCTTCGATGTGACTGCGCACGACGAGCAGATCACGATCGCTGCGATTGTCGATCGGAATGCCGCGCGTGCGCGTCATCGCGGCGTTGCGTTGATCGGCCGAGCGGTCGTAGGCCAAGGCCTGGACGAGCTGCTCGCGCGCGGCTTGCATCTTGCCGATCGCCTGCAGGCGGTAGCCATGATAGTCGTGCTGATCGCGTTGTAGCATGTCGATATTGACCTCGAGGCTATAGCGTGCCCAGCGTAGGTTCTTGTCGCTGGCACCGCCCGTACGGTTGTCGTAGCGCAGCGCGGTGATGAGGTCCTGACGCGCTTGCTGCAGCAGACCGATGGCTGCGACACGGTGTCCGCCATAGTCGTGGTTGTCGCGCTGCAGCACGTCGATGATGCGCTCGATGTGTGTGCGCACGACGAGCAGATTCCGGTCGCTGGGATTGTCGATCGGGATGCCTGCTCGCATCGTTGCGGCCGCATTGCCTTGGTCGGCCCAGTGGTCGTAGGC
>JALYZS010000111.1 GCA_030948745.1 Vulcanimicrobiota bacterium
CCTCGACGCTGCATGCTGCTGTAAAGACCGAAGCGAGCGGAGGGAGCCGCCCGTAGGCGCGCAATATGGCGGCATGAGCGGAGCACAGCATTTCGATCTGTGCGTTCTCGGCGCGGGCAGCGCGGGCTATGCCGCTGCCGTCACAGCGCGCGACCTGGGTAAATCGGTTGCGATCGTCGAGGGGACCGGCCCACTCGCCGGTCTGTGCATCCTGCGCGGCTGCATGCCCTCCAAGACGCTGTTGCGCTCAGCAGAACTCGCACATCTGGTGGGCGAAGCCGCCAAGCTCGGTGTCCGCGCAAGCGGCGTCCAGTACGATGTGCCCGCGATCGTGGAACGCAAGCGGCGCATCATCGCCGATTTCGCCGATCATCGCGTCAAGGGCATCGCAGCGTTCCCGCTCTTCCGTGGTGCCCCGCATTTCACGAGCCGGCACGAGATCGCGGTCGGAGCGGAGGTGATCCGGGCGCGTAAGTTCGTCATCGCCACCGGCTCGCTGATCAATGAACCGGCCCTTGCGGGCCTGGCCGAGACGGGCTATATCGACAGCGATGACGTCTTGGATATGGAAGCGCTGCCGCGTAGCGTCGTGGTTTTGGGCGGCGGTGCCACCGCCTGCGAGCTAGCGCAGTATCTGGCGCGCATGGGGGTGGACACGACAATGCTGCAGCGCAGCGCGCAGCTCTTGTCGTCCGAGGACGCGGACGTTGCCGCAGCGCTGCAGCGCGCGTTGGAAGCAGACGGCATCAGGGTCTTCCTGCAAACCCGTTTGTTGCGAGCGGAGAAGACCGAGAGCGGCAAGCGCGTCATGGCCGAGATCGGCGGCGCAGAGATCCCCTTCGACGCCGAGGAGATATTTTTCGCGCTGGGCCGGCGGCCTAACGTCGACGGTTTCGGTTTCGAGGCGGCGGATATCGCCTTCGACCGCGCAGGTGTGAAGGTCGACGGTCATCTGCAGACAAGTAATCCGGACATCTATGCGGCCGGTGACGTCACGGGCATGTGGGAGCTCGTGCACGTCGCGGTGTATGGCGGCCAGCTTGCGGCGCACAACGCCTTCGCCATGACCCGTACGCTCGCGAACCTCGATCTACAGATGACGCGCGCGATCTTCACCGACCCGCAAGTCGCGATCGCCGGGCTCAGCGAACGCCAATGCGTCGAGCGCGGCATCACCTATGCCAAAGCGACGTTCCCCTTCGACGACCTCGGCAAGGCCATCACTGCCGAGCTCACAGAAGGCTTCGTGAAGATGCTTGCCGCGCCGGATGGGCGCATCCTCGGCGTGGCCATCGTCGGTGCCGAAGCGGGCGACTTGATCCACGAAGCGATCGCGCTCATCTACTTCAAGGCTAACGTACGGGATGTCTTAGAGATGCCGCATCTGCACCCGACGCTCGCCGAGATCATGACGTACCCGGCGGAAGAGCTGATGGAAGAGCTCAAGCACAAGAAGCATGTCCTCGTCACCCCCTGACGCCAAACGGGCAGCCGCCCTCGAGCGCATCGAAGAAAAAGCGCAGATCCCTCTGTACCGGGAGCCGAGGCTGTACGATATCGCCTTTGGTTTTCGCGACATCCCGGAGGAATGTGACGGCCTCCTGGCTCTGGCGCGCGCGCACGGCGTCCCCGGTCCAAAGTCCGTGGTGGAACTGGCGTGCGGTCCGGCGCATCATCTGCGCGAGCTCGCCAGCCGCGGCTTACACGCGGTGGGCGTCGACATCAATCCGCTCATGCTCGGCTATGCCCGGACGCTGTGTCGGCGCGACAACGTGCCGGTGACGTTCCGGCGCGCCGACATGCGGACGTACCGCTTGGACACACGGGCCGATCTTGCGATCTGCTTGTTTGATTCTTTCGCGCTGTGCGTGAGCGATCGCGACGCTGTCGAGACGCTGCGCCATACGCACGCGGTGCTGCGCCGCGGCGGCTTGTTCATCCTGGAATTCTCGCACCCCGCGGATTTTTTCGGCACCGGCCGTTCGCGCACGCTCGACGAATGGACGGAACGGAGCAGCGATTTGAGCGTGCACACACGATTCACGCTCACCCGTTTCGATGCGGTCGCGGAGACATTCGTGGCGGACTTGCGGCTGCAGTCGAAAGACCGCAAGACGGGCAGGCGTGGCCGCAGCGTGCGGATGCGGTGGGTGCAGCGCATGTGGTTCCGCAGCGCCGTGCAGTATGTCGCAAGCGCCAGCGGGCGTTTCGATATCGTGGGCTGGTATGGCGACATCGACCCGAGGGTACCGCTTGACACCCAAGACGAAGCCTGGCGCATGCTCGTCGTGCTGAAGGCGCGTTGACGCGGATGCGCGTGGTCGCGTTCGACAGTGTGTGGCCGCAGGATCTGCGGCCGTTGTTGCGTCCAGACGTCGAGCTTGAGAGCGTGCGGCGCGACGACGCCGGGGCGAGCGATGCTGCGCTGGCCGATGCTGAGGTCCTGATCAGCGTCGTCTTCGACCGCCGCATGGCGGGCCTCGCTGGAAAGCTGAAACTCCTCGTTTGCCCAGCTGCGGGGTCAGAACATATCGACCGCGATGCCATCCCAAGCGGCGTGCGCATGGTCAACGGACTTGGTCACGAAACCGCCATCGCGGAGCACGTGTTCGGTGCGCTCGTCAGCCTGCGCCGGCGCTTCCAGGCGGTTGACGCGGCGCTGCGTCGCGGAGAATGGATCGCGGGTTTCCATGCGCCCGAGTCGCTCACGACGGAACTGGCGGGCAGCAATCTGGGGCTGCTAGGATTTGGACGAATCGGGCAGGCGATCGCCAGGCGCGCGCACGCGTTTGAGATGTCGTGTGCAGCGCTGACCATGCACCCCGACAAGCAAAGCGCTGCTGCGGCGACGCTCGCGTGGACCGGCCACCTGGGCGATCCGGGTGACGTCGACCGCCTGCTGGCCTGGGCCGACGCAGTGGTTCTGTGCTGCGAGCTCTCGGCGCACACCCGCGGCCTTGTGGACGCGCGCCGGTTCGGACTCATGCGACCCAGCGCGCTGCTCGTCAACGTCGCACGCGGGCCGATCGCGGTGGAATCCGACCTCTTCGACGCGTTGCGTGACCGGCGCATCGCCGGCGCGGCGCTCGACGTGTGGTATCGATATCCGCATCGGCGCGATGAGCGGACCGCACCCTCGCGTTTCCCGTTTCACGAGCTCGATAACGTGCTCATGACGCCGCATAGCAGCGGCTGGACAACCGGTAATAAGCAGCGCCGCCTGCACTGGATGGCGGGTTTGATCAACGACCTCGCTGCCGGCGTCACGCCCGCGCGCTGATCGTGGGCTGGCCGGGCGCGGACGCGGTCTGCGATCTGGGGAGGAGAACGCGCGCACGGACGAAGATCGCGTCGAGCGCCGCCTGCGAGAGCCTGCCAGTGTTCGTGTTCTGACGGCTGGGATGATAGCTTGCGATCACCCGGACGGTCTCGACGTGATCGCCGCGCGTTCGCTGTAAGACATATTCTAAACCGTGGCCAAAGCGCACCGCCCGCGCGCCGGTTGAGAATCCTCGGACGCGCAGTTGACGCAGGATGACGTCAAAGCCGATTTTTCCCAAGGCCACGATGACGCGCACGTGAACGAGCGCCTCGAGCTCGTCGTCCATGTGACTGGCACAGCGCGCGATGTGCAACGGCGAGGGCTTGTTCTGCGGCGGCGCGCAGCGGATCGCAGCCGTCATGTAGGCGTCGACGAGCGCGTAACCGTCACCCAATCGAGTGGATGACGGTTGCGTCGCAAAGCCGCTGCGGAACAGCGCGCGCGCCAGCCAGTCCGCGGATCCATCGCCTGTGAACATGCGGCCCGTGCGGTTGCCCCCGTGCGCGGCCGGCGCCAGGCCGACGATGAGCAGACGCGCATCGCCGTCACCGAGCGGCGGCACCGGCCTGCCCCAGTAGCGCTGGTCCGCGAATTCCCGTTTGCGCGTTCGGGCGATCGCCGCGCAGTACTGCCGCAGGTCCGGACAACGCGTGCACGCCACGATGCGCCGGCGGATCTGCGCGAGGTCGCGCGCTTTAGTCATGGTGGGATGAGATGGGCGAGCGATCGCCGATCCACTGCGCGGGGGTTATCGCCCAGTAGCGTGCCATCGCGTTGAGCGCGCTCGCGTATTCGGAGCGCAGCCGCTGGAATGCCGTCCAACCTTCGGCTTCGGGCGTGAGCTGGAAGCCTGCCGCCAGCAGTCGCTGACGTGCCTGTGCATACTCGCCGGCTTCCACGCCGACGTCGGTGTTGCTGTGAAAACGGAAGTAGTTGGAGAGGTCGTGCGTGAGGTGCGACCCCACGCTGTGCATGAGGACCGCATGCCCCTTGGGCACACCCTCGAGCGTGGAGATGAGCAAGGTCGCCGCGTCGAGGACCGCGCCTAAGGCGGACAACCAGGACACGTCGACGTGGCTGGATCGGAAATACGCAAGGATGGGATAGGCCAAGTGGTTATCCAGCACCTCGGCGGCCCAGGTCTGGCCCTGCTGGAACAGCCGCGGCAGGTCGTCGACGAGCTGCAGCTGG
>JALYZS010000128.1 GCA_030948745.1 Vulcanimicrobiota bacterium
CGGTGGAGCGCGTTGAACGAAAAACCAAGGGCCAATGCCACGGCCAACTCCACCGCCAGCCCGACGCCGCGCGCGACGGCGAAATGCCCGAGCAAGCTCTCTAAAACGATGAAGATACCGATCGCAAATGACGTGAGCACGGTGTAGATGAGCGTGCGGTTGAGCACGAAGTTCACGTCGATGATGCGATGACGCAAGATCGCATAAGCGCAGCCCAACGGAAAGATCATCACCGTCAGCCACTCGATGCCTGACAAACGCAACGGGTGGGCGACGACGTGGTTGAGCAGGTAGAGCAGCACCCCGAAGCGGCTGATGAGAAAAGCCCAGAACACCCAGCGCAGACGCTGGCGTATCGCTCCGCTCGAGTGCAGGTAGTAGAGGATGAAGAATCCCATGATGGCCAACTGCGGAAGGATGTACACATCATTGATGAACCAGCGCGGCATCCACACCACTTCGCAGCCGGCGGCGACCTTGGCGACGGCATTGAACACATTGTCGATAAACGCCGGCAACAGGGTGATCGTGACGACGACGCGTGCGATCCAGCGCGTGCGCCAGGAAACCCCGGGCGCGAAAGATTCCACGATGAGATACAGGGGCAGCGGTGAGTAGGTCCACAGCGCTGACGCAAGCGTCATCGCGACAAGCCGCGTGGCTGGCGTGAACAGACCCCACCACGAATCGGGAAGCGCGACCATGATACCGAGGCACCAGATGCCGAGCACAAACGATGCTCGATCGCGCCCACGCCACAGCACGAGCAGCCCCAGCGCCAGCATGAAGAGCTTGAAACCGATCTGCAACGCGAACGCCACCGGATTGTCCTCGTGCCGCAGCACGTAGATGAGTCTTCGGCTGACGCCGCCGCGCTCCACCATTAAACCGAGGATCTCGCCGTCCCGTCCGCCCTGCAGGGGCAGGTAGCGATAAGCCACTGCGAGGCGGGAGGCAAAGTCCATCTCGGTCAGCCGAACGCGATCTCCGAGTCGCAGACCACGGGCCCGATCAGGGTCGGTCAATGAGACGATGGATGGCAGGCAACGCGTTTGCGACGAGACGTCTGGGCCGAAGCGCGCGCTGGTTGGCCACGACGCGACTTCGATAGCAAAGATGACCGTCGCGGTAAAGCTCAATAACGCAGCAGCGACGGTACGCGCGAGCATGCGCCGTCATGTGTTCTCACGAGCGCGTTTCCCTTCACGCACGGGCTCCATGCCGCGGTAGGTGCCGTTCGCAATCGCACGAAAAGGGGCTGCCGCACTGCCAAGCTTTGTCTGAGGAGGGTCGAGTATGCCTATCAGCCGCAAATCATTTCTGGGCAGCACCGTTATCGCAACGTCCGCGGCGCTTGCCGCCGCTCACATCCCGCCCGCATCCGCAGCCGATGCGCCCGACGCGCCGGACGCCCCCGCCGGCCGCGCGCCGGTGCATTTCAAAGTCTTGAAGCCGGGCGACTACGACCACGCCGGCATGATGCGCAAGCTCAGCGCCGCGACCCCGCACAAGCAGGTCTTTGAATCGGTCTCGCCACTCGTCGTGGCGCCGGGCGTCGCCAGCATCTACATCCACATGCAAAACGCGATGAACGCCTACGAGACCTCGTTCGGCTACGGTCGCGGCAAGCTCGCCACGCTGGCCGTGCTCATCGGCCCGTCCATCATCTTCGGGCTCAACGACGCGATGTGGAAGAAATACAATTTCGGGGCCGCGATGAAGCTCGACCCCACCAACAGCTACTACCGCGCCGGCTCCAACTTGGACATGAGCGCAAGCCCCGATGATCCCAACGGCATCTACCAAGATTGGAGCGGACAGGCGGTGCTCAAGCGCGGCGGCTCATTTATGGTCTGCCATAACGCCACCACCGCCGTCGCCGCCATGTTCGCCGGTAAGATGGGGCTGCAGGTCCCTGACGTCCTGGCAGAGTTCAAAGCCAACCTGCTGCCCGGTTTCATGCTCGTGCCGGCCGGTGTTGCGACCGTGCAACTGGCCCAGGAGAACGGCTGGAAGCTCTACGCGATAATCTAGGATCTGATACCTGATACCTGTGTCGAGCGTGCTGCTGCTGGTCTACGGATTGGTTGTCGGCGTCTCGCTCGGCCTGACCGGCGGAGGGGGATCGATCATCACGGTCCCCCTCCTCGTGTATGTCGTGGGCGAAGGTGTGCAGGACGCAATCGCCACATCGCTCGTGATCGTTGGCGCCGTCGCGTTGAGCGCTTTCTTGACTCGCCTGCGTCAAGCCGACATCGCAGCCGGATGCATCGTGGGCTTCGCCGGGCTCCTGGGCGCGATCCCCGGCCGGCTGGCGGCACAATTCTTCTCAGGCCGCCTCCTGTTGCTGCTCTTCGCGCTCATCATGCTCGTGGCCGCCAGTGCGATGTTTCGCTCGAAAACCTACGCCAATCCCAACTCACAGCGCAATTGGCTGCTCGTGCTGCTGGCCGGAGTCGGGTTGGGATTTCTAACCGGCTTCCTCGGGGTGGGCGGCGGCTTTCTCATCGTGCCGGTATTAGTATTGCTGCTCGGGATGCAAATGCCCACGGCAATACCCACATCGTTGCTGGTGATCACGCTGAACTGCTCTGCCGCGCTCGCCGGTGGGCTCGTCCTCCGGCACAGCCCGCAGAGAGCCGGTGACGTTCATTGGGTGGTCGCGTTGCTCTTCATCATCGGTGGCATGGCAGGCGGAGCGCTCGGCGCAGCAATCGCACGCAGGCTCGAGGGAAAGATGCTCAAGCGCGTGTTCGCATTGTTCGTGTTCTGCGTTGGTCTGTTCGTCGCCGCGAGCGCCGCGGGATTGGTTCCGCTGCGCGTACAATAAGGGAAGCTCGTTCACCCAGGCGAGGAGACGATGGCCGAACGAGGCGGACTCAAACACCCCGAGGTGCCCGATTACGCCCCCCAGCGGGCGCAGGCCGAGGTGGCCAAGGGCGCACTGCTGATCGACGTGCGCGAGCCGCATGAGTGGAACGGCGGCCACATGCCTGGCGCAGTCCTCATCCCCATGGGGCAGGTGAGCACGCGCCTCAAGGAACTGCCGCAGGATCGCAAGATCATCTTCACATGCCGCTCCGGCAATCGCAGCGGCGCGATCAAGGATATGCTCATCGACGAGCACGGATATACGCAGGTGCACAACCTGCTCGGCGGCATCCTCGCGTGGCAAGTCGCAGGCCTGCCGGTCGTCAAGTGAACGCGGGCTGATGCGCGAAGCCATTGTCGTGTGCGGTGTGTTTCTGGCCGCACTGCTGGGCATCATCACTGCAGCCTCATGCAGCTCGGCCCAGCAGGGCCGCGACGTCTCTCTACCGGCGCAGACCTCCGCAGCCCAAGTAGACGCCGAGGCTACGTTCCCGTCCGGCTCGCAGGGTGAGCTGATCCGCTATGGCCACGACATCATTACGCAAACGCCGCGTTACGCCGCTCCCTATGTTACGGCGCAGCTGTCTTGCGCGGCGTGTCACGCCGCAGCCGGCAGGCAGCCTCATGCTGGCTCGTTCTTAGGAAGCTATGCTCGTTTTCCGCAGTGGAACAAGCGCGCGCACCGATACATCGCCCTGCAAGACCGCATTGCCGAATGCTTCCTGTATAGCATGAACGGCCGACCGCCACCGTACGAAAGCCGGGAGATGATCGCGATCACCGCCTATATCGCGTGGCTATCGCGGGGCGCTCCCGTCGGCATAGGCTTCGCGGACCAGGCGCCCGTAGCGTTGCAGCCCAGGTTGAAACCGGGAATAATCGCCGGCAGCCAGATCTACGCGGCACGCTGCATCATGTGCCACGGCGCTTCGGGTGGCGGGGTCGCGCAAAAGTATCCTCCGCTGTGGGGTCCTCTGTCGTTCAATGATAAAGCCGGCATGAGCCGCTTGGACCGCATGGCGCCGTTTGTGAAAGTTGCGATGCCGCAGAACGCACCCGGTTCGCTCAGCGATCAGGAAGCCGTCGATGTTTCGGCATTCGTCTTGTCCAAGCCGCGTCCGCATTTCCACCGCGACAGAACCGTCCGTTTCCCGCCACGCAATGCCGGCTATTTCTGATCTCCACCGCGGTCCTGCGTGGGACTTGGTCTGCCAGCACGTGAGCAGCCCGGGCTTGCGCAAACACATGCTCGCGGTCGAAATCGTCATGCGGGCTTATGCGCGCCAGTTCGGCGAAGATGAGGAGCGCTGGGGGGTCACGGGTTTGCTGCACGACTTCGATTGGGAGATCCATCCCACAGCCGACCAGCACCCCGAGCTGGGGTGCCGCATGCTCGAAGGTCTTGGTTACCCGCCGATGTCGTCAAGGCGATCCGAGGCCACGCGCCGTACCTCGAGGTCGCTCGTGATACGCCGATGGCCAAGGCGCTCTTCGCGTGTGACGAGCTGACCGGCTTCATCACTGCCGTCGTCCACGTCCATCCCAGCAAGTCGGTCTCCGGGGTGCGCACCGAGTCGGTCAAAAAGAAGCTCAAAGACAAACGCTTCGCCGCGAATGTCAAGCGCGAGGAGGTGTATGCAGCAGCGCAGGAATCCGGCGTGCCGCTTGACGAGCATATCGCTTTCATCCTCGCAGTATTGGGCCAGCACGCATCCGAACTGGGATTCCAACCGTAATATAGGGGATGGGCAAGGTGATCACTATGGAAAAAGCCACCTTCGGCGCCGGTTGTTTTTGGGGCGTCGAGGAAGAATTTCGCCAGCTCCCGGGCGTGCTCGACACGAAAGTCGGATACACGGGCGGCACACTCGAGAACCCGAGCTATAAGGACGTGTGCACTGATCGCACCGGGCACGCGGAGGTCGTGCAAGTCACATTCGATCCTGAGCGCATGTCGTACGAGCAGCTGGTCGATGCTTTTTGGGATCTCCACGATCCGACCACGCTCAATCGTCAAGGGCCGGACTCGGGCTCGCAATATCGCTCGGCCATCTTCTTCCATTCGCCCGAGCAGCAGGCGACTGCGCTGCGATCGCTCGACGCGGTGTCGCGGGCGGCCCGCTTCAAGCGCCCGATCGTCACCACGATCGAACCTGCGCAAGCGTTCTACGAAGCCGAAGAATACCACCAGCGCTACCTGCAAAAGCAGGGGCTGGGCTCGTGCCACATCTAGGGCGCGCTTAGGCCATCACGTACCAGAGATTATAAGCGTCGAGCTGCTCGAGCGTCCGAATTCCTCGGGTGCGTATTGCAGGTGCGCTTCAGCAGGCGGCCACAGGAATGTTCCCGGCGTCACCGATCGCACCAGATAGTGCAACACGTAGACGCCGGCCTCAAGCCGGGTTGCGTATGCGCTGATGCGGTCCTTATGGATGGTCTGATAGTCGATTTCCCAACTGTCCGCGCCGGCCTGGAAATACGGCGTGGCTGTGAGGAACTTCGTGTCCACCGCCTCCAAGCCCGCGGGCAGTTCATCGCTGATCACGAGATGGTCGACCGGATGATCGGCGATGATCTCGACGCCGATGTCAAACACCTGCGCCGGGCCCAGCGTCAGCGGATCGTTGGGCGCGTTCAGCCCCATCGTGGCCAACACCGCGGTCGCGTTGGCCATCCGCACGCGCCGCGTCACGCGCAACCCACCGAGGATGCCGGGCCGATTGCCGGGTAAGCGGTAGCGCAGCTGCGCCATGTAGTGCAGACTGCCTTGGCCTGACTTCTCGAGCACGAGATCGTGGCGGTTGCGCGGGAGCCTCGCCATGGGAACGTGCGTCTCGGTCAGGGTATGTTTGTAACCTTGGAACACCGCGCTCACGAGCGTAGTACCGTCTAATGATGCTGTGGCGCGGAAGTCCGGGGGCGTAGGTTGCATGCGGCCATATTCGATCAAGGCGGTAAACGCTTCCGCGCTATCATAACTATCGCGCCATCTGCCGTTG
>JALYZS010000152.1 GCA_030948745.1 Vulcanimicrobiota bacterium
TGGTCGGGCGGGAACACATCGATGATGCGGTTGATGGATTCGGCTGCCGACGTCACGTGCAACGTGCCGAACACCAAGTGGCCCGTTTCCGCCGCCGTGAGCGCAAGCCCGATGGTCTCCAAGTCGCGCATCTCACCGATGAGGATGACATCAGGGTCTTGGCGCAGCGCCGAGCGGAGCGCGTTGGAAAAGGAGTGGGTGTCGCGGTGCACCTCGCGCTGCGTGATGATGGACTGCACGTTGGAGTGTAAGAACTCGATCGGATCTTCAATGGTCACGATGCGCGCATTGCGCGTGCGGTTCAGATAATTGATCATCGCGGCCAGGGTGGTCGATTTGCCGGAGCCGGTCGGCCCAGTCACCAGGACAAGGCCGCGCGCCTTTTGCGTGAGCTGCACGAGCACGGGTGAGAAGCCCATCTCTTCAAGCCAAGGCGGGGAGTCCGGGATGTTGCGGAAGGTCGCGCTGATGCTGCCGCGTTCGAAGCATGCGTTGACGCGAAAACGGGCGACGCCGATCATGGCGTAGGCAAAGTCCATCTCGCGCTGTTTGTTGAGCTCGTCGATCTGCTCTTGTGTGAGGATCGAGGAGATCAGGGCCTGGCAATCCTCCGCGGATGCTTTCTCCTCCACGATTGGATTCAACGAGCCGTGTACCCGCATCATGGGCGGGCTGCCCGCCACCAAGTGCAGATCCGAGGCGCCTTTTTCAACGATGGTGATGAGCAAATCGTCAAGCGAATGCGGGTACATCTATTCTCCTAGGCCTTGCCGGACAAGAGCGCGCGTCCCTATAAAGGTATCGGGCCTTTGACCCTCCTCCCATAGTGACGCGGGTGCGTTTTCGATGTCGAAACTGAAGCAATCGCCCCTCCGGCGGGCGACCGTCGCCCAGGCCATAGCGGCTATGCGTGCTTATCCGGTGCGCACAGCATCCACGGTGAGGCTGCCCATCACGCAGGCCGAAGGCCGCATCCTGAGCGGCGCTGTGCACGCGCTCGAGGATGTGCCCTCCTTTCGGCGTTCACGTGTGGACGGCTACGCAGTGCTCGAATCGGACGTCCGGGGCGCCAGTCGCCCCCGGCCGGCTAGCTTGCGGCTCAGCGGCGAAGTGCTCATGGGCGCCGCGGCTGGGCAACGGCTATCCAAAGGCGAGGCCATGCGGGTGCCGACGGGTGGCGCGCTTCCGGAGGAGGCGACGGGCGTGGTCATGGTGGAGGACACCAAAGCCCTCGCTGGATCCGTGTTGGTGTATGACGGCGCCGAGTGCGAGACGCACATCTCCGCGGTCGCAAGCGATGTTCGCGCGGGCGAGCGGTTGTTCACCGCCGGCACGGTGTTGTCGCCTGCGGCTTTGGGGCTGCTCGCCGGTTCGGGAATCGCTCAGGTCGATATCTATGAACCTCCGTCGATCGCCGTGCTCGTCACCGGCGATGAACTGTCGCCGCCGGGCGCCCCGTTGCGTCCAGGCCACATCCGGGATATCAACGGCGTTGCCTTGAGCGCGGCACTCAGCGCGATGGGGTTCATGCCGCGCCTGTACGCCAACGTGCCGGACGAACGCGCGCCGTTCGAGGCGCAGCTGCGCGTCGCATTATCGCAGTGCGACGGCGTCGTCATCTCGGGCGGGTCGAGCGTCGGCGAAAAGGATTTCACACCCGACGTCGTCGCGGCGGCTGGCGAGCCCGGGGTCGTCGTGCACGGCATCAGAGCGAAACCGGGCCGCCCTGCGCTGCTTGGTATGATCGGCGAACAGCCCGTCTTTGGATTGCCGGGCAATCCTGTGTCCGCGCTGACGGTCCTCGAGGCCATCGCAAAGCCGCTGCTGCTGCGCATGTTCGGCAAAACCGATGACAGCCTGCCCATGCGCGCGAGTCTTTCGCACGACGTGCGAGTCGAAGAAGTCCTCGAGCACCGCATTCCGGTGCGCCTCAGAGCCGATGGCGGCAGCGTGTTCGCCGACCCATTGCTCGGCACATCGGCGCAGATGCACATCTTGGGCCAAGCAGACGGCATGTTTGTGATTCCGATCGGTGCGGGCGCTGTCGCTGCCGGGACGATGGTGGACGTGTTGCCCTTCACACGCAGCCGCACGCTGCGCTGAAACCACACGATGCCTTCACGTCCATTGCCGTCCACCACATTTGCGGAGGCCGTGACCCATTGGCACGCCGCGCTGCAGGCTGCGGGCGCAGTGACACCGTTGCCGGGCGAAGTGGTGCCGTTGCGCGAGGCGGCGGGCCGTTTGCCTGCGGGAGTGCTGAGAACCCTGCTTCCTTGTCCTTCGTATGCAGCTGCCGCGATGGATGGCTATGCGCTGCGTGCGGCGCGCATCAGCGCAGCCTCGCCGGCGATGCCCCTCCGGCTCCTCATCGATGCGGACGTGTTTGCGGTCGACACCGGCGCTGCGCTGCCCCCTGATTGCGATGCGGTTGTGCCGTTGGAAAACGCGCACCTCGACGGCGTGTCGGTCGCATTTCACGCCTGCGCCGAGGCGGGCGAGCACGTGCGGCTGCCGGGCGAGGATGTGCCGCCGGGGGTCGTCGTCGGCGCACTTGGACGGCCGCTTGATGGTCTGGAGTGTGCCGCCTTGATCGCGTGCGGCGCAAGCGATGTCGAAGTCGTGTGCCGGCCGCGCGTGACGATCATCCCGACCGGCGAAGAGCTGCAACCGCCGGGTGCCGCCCCGGTATCCGGCAGAGTGTTCGACAGCAATTCCACGATGATCGCACAGGCCGCGCGCGACCTGGGAGCGTCGGTCACCCTGGTTGCCATCGTGAAGGACGATCACGAATCATTGCGCTTGGCACTGCACTCGGCGGCAGCAAGCAGCGACGCAATTTTCGTGCTCGGTGGATCGTCACGCGGCGGGCGCGATGTTTCGCACGATGCTCTGCGCGCGGAAGGCAACGTCGACGTTCGTGGCGTGGCGACCCGTCCGGCGAAGCCTGTGAACCTAGGCC
>JALYZS010000153.1 GCA_030948745.1 Vulcanimicrobiota bacterium
ACTGAGCCTCCGCCGCCCGGCCAGGGGCCCGCGCAGTCGCCTGCAGTGCCGCCTGGGTCGTCGTCATCGTCGTCGCCATCGCCGTCGCCAGCCGCGCCGTCTTCAGTCCCCGCTGCCGCCGGTACGCCTCCCTCGGCGCCGCCACTCGAGGGCATTCCCAAGGCGCGTGTCGCGCGCCGCAAACGTCGCTCGATCTCGCTGGTGTGGATCATCCCGCTGGTTGCGGTCCTGGTCGGTCTCTACCTGGTCGTGCATGCGCTGCGCACGCAGGGACCCACGATCGAGATCCAGTTCAAGACCGCCGAGGGGCTCGAGGCCGGCAAGACCAAGATCAAGTACAAGAACGTCGACATCGGCACGGTTCAGACGATTACGCTCGGACCCGAGAAGAAGGGCGTC
Organism: Vulcanimicrobiota bacterium; assembly: GCA_030948745.1. GTDB lineage: Bacteria > Vulcanimicrobiota > Vulcanimicrobiia > Eremiobacterales > Eremiobacteraceae > JALYZS01. The sequence goes on from JALYZS010000153.1 coordinate 400, forward strand.
GTCGTGTCCGCGCAGATGACGCGCAGCGCGACCGATCTGCTGGTGGACGACACGCGCTTCTGGATCGTCAAGCCGCGCATCGCGGGCGGCCAGATCTCCGGGCTGACGACGCTCCTGTCGGGCTCGTACATCGGCATGGATGTGGGCAAGTCCACCGATTCGCGCCGCGAGTTCGTCGGGCTCGACACGCAGCCGGCGGTCACCACGGACGAACCGGGCCGCGAGTTCCTGCTGCATGCGGCCGACATCGGCTCGCTCGACATCGGCTCGCCGGTGTTCTTCCGGCGCTTTCAGGTCGGCGAGGTCACGGCCATCCAGCTCGATCCCGATGGAAAGGGCGTCACAGCGCTCGTCTTCGTGCACTCGCCCAACGAGAAGTACGTCACGCAGAACACGCGCTTCTGGCAGGCCAGCGGAATCGACGTGACGATCGACGGAAACGGAGTGAAGCTTTCGACGCAATCGCTGGTGTCGGTCGTGGTCGGCGGTATCGCGTTCCAGACTCCCTCCGCTGAGGCGGCCGGCCCGCAAGCCGCGAACGACACGGCGTTCATATTGTTCGACAACGAGCGCATGGCGATGAAGCGGTCCGAGTCGCAACTCGAGAAATACATCGCGTACTTCACCGATTCGATTCGCGGACTCAACGTCGGCGCACCGGTCGAGTTCCGCGGTTATGTCGTGGGCGAAGTACGCGCGATCGACATGGAATTCGATCGCGACACACGCGAGTTCCGCTTCCCGGTCGACTTCGTGCTCTATCGCGATGTGCTGCCGGCGCGCATCGGACGCGCCGACAAGAACGGCAAGCCCATCGATCTGGACGAGATCTATGCGCGCGCGATCGAGAAGCGCGGTCTGCGCGCGCAACTGAGAAGCGGCAATCTCCTGACCGGGCAAAAGTATCTCGCGCTCGACTTCGTCAAGAACGCCGCGCCGGTCAAGCTTCCTTCCATCAAGGACAAGGGCGGGGCGCGCATCATTCCGACCGTGCCCGGCACGCTCGATGAATTGCAGGAGAGCATCGCCAACATCGCGAAGAAGGTCGAGAAGATTCCGTTCGATCAACTGGCGGGCGATCTGCATCGGACCCTGCAACAGTTGCAGACCACCATGAAGGGCGCCGACAAGCTCCTGTCGCGCGTGACCGACGAGGTCGCGCCCGAACTTGCCGCAACGCTGGGCGAAGTCAGGAAGACGATGAAGAACGCCGAGACCGTGCTGTCGTCCGATGCACCCGTGCAGCAGGACCTGCGCGGGACCTTGACCGAAGTCAACCGCGCGGCCGCTTCGCTGCGTCTTCTGACCGACTACCTGCAACGCCATCCCGAATCGCTGCTGCGCGGCAAGGCCGCCGACGTGCCGCTGGGAGGATTGCCTTCGGTGCTGCCCGCTGCGCCGAGGGGCACGCCTGCATCGTCGACTCCATCATCCGTGCCAAGCACCGCGGCGCCTTCGGGACTCGTCAAATGAAGCGCTCTTTCGTCGCCTTCCAGCGACCCGGCATGTCGCCGCGTCACGCAATGCGTGCTTCGCTCGCGATCATCCTTGTCGCTGCGTGCGCTGCTTGCTCGACCTCGAGCACGAGCGAGCGCTTCTATGCGTTGAGCGCGTGATCGTCGTCGACCACCGCACCGGTTACGGC
>JALYZS010000163.1 GCA_030948745.1 Vulcanimicrobiota bacterium
CCGCCGCCATCGGCGATGCAGACAACGACGTGCCGATGCTGCACGCGGCGCAGTATTCGTACGCGGTCGGCAACGCCAGTCCGGCAGCGAAGGCGGCCGCCGCCGTCATCGTGGGCCCCCAAGCAGCCGGCGGAGTCGCCGAGGCGCTGCAAGCCCTCATCTCGGAGCGGGCGCATGAGCCAGCCTAAGCGCGACGCGCGGCGTTCGGCATCACGGCGGTCGAACTGGCGCGGCGTTCTCACCCTCATGACCGCGCTCGCGCTCCTCGCGGCGCTCCTCTACGCGGGGCTGCGCGTAAGCCACGACCCGCGCTTCAACGTCGTCGTCGGCCCGATCTCCGGCCTCGGCCACACAGGGCGCGGGGACGTGCTGCAGGCGCTAGCTTTGCGGCCGGACCAAAACGCTTGGCTGCTCAACCGGCGGGCGAGCGCGGCCCGCGTTGAGCGGCTGCCGTGGGTGAAGACCGCGCATGTCTCGATCCGCTGGCCGAACGTGCTGCACGTTGCGTTGAGCGAACGCCAGCCGGTAGCGTCGGTGGTCCTGGCGGCCGGGAACGGCGAGGAGCCGCTGCCGCGCTATGCGTTGATCGACCCGAGCCAGCGTGTGTTGACGCTCGCTCGCGTGCGCGAGCCGCAGGCTGGTCTGCCGCTGTTGCTCATCACGCCCGCGCCGAACGCTGCCGTGCAGCCCGGGGATGCGCTGGACAACAAGAGTGTCGGTCAAGCGCTCGAAGCGCTCAGCCGCCTCAAGGCGCTCGGCCTGCAAGTCTCCGAAGTCGCGATCGCACCTGCGACGGGCATCAGTGCGCGCGCCGATCGCGATTTGCGCGTGCTCTTCGGCGACGATGAAGACCTTGCGAAAAAAGCGGCCGTGTTCCAAGCGATCGTCGCCAAGATCTCCCAGCCTGCGCACATCGCCTACATCGACGTGCGCAGCGTGCGGGCGCCGACGGTGCTCTACCGGTGAAGAGGGTTGTCGCTGCGCGCTTGGAAAGGCTGGCGATGAAATCGCTTTTGAGCGATCAAAGACGATTGGGGACAGCCGTTGGCGCGTAGCGAGGTTATCTGCGGGCTCGATATCGGAACCACGAAGACGGCAGCGATCATCGCTAGCGCGGCGAAGGATGGTCCCCTCGACATCCTCGGATTCAGCGTCGCTCCCTCACTCGGTTTGCGCAAGGGCGTTGTGACCGACCTGGAAGAGACGGTCAAATCAATCGAATCGGCCATGGAAAGCGCCGAGCGCATGGCCGGCCTGCACGTCTCCGAAGCGTTCATTGGCGTGACCGGCGAGCACATGCGCTCGCAGAACTCACACGGCATCGTCGCCGTCAGCGGTGACGAGCGCGAAGTCGTACCGGTCGACGTGAAGCGCGTCGTCGACGCGAGCACCATCATCAGCCTGCCGGCGGAGCGCCAGCTCGTGCACACCCTGCCGCGCGAGTACGCGGTCGACGGGCAAAACGGCATCACCGACCCGGTCGGCATGTCAGGCGCCCGGCTGGAAGTCAACACGCACATCGTCACGGCCGGATCTTCGTTCATCGCCAACGTCATGAAGTGCGTGCACCGCGCCGGCATCGAGCCCGCAGGCGTCGTGTTCGAACCGCTCGCGTCGGGCGCCGCGGTCTTGCTGCCGGAAGAGCGCAACGCCGGCGTCGTGCTGCTCGACATCGGCGGCGGCACGACCGACGTCGCGGTGTACTGGGGCGGCGGCGTCTACCACACGTGGACGGTGCCGGTGGGCGGCAACGCGATCACCAACGACATCGCGTTGGGCCTCAAGACCAGCTTCGGTGAAGCGGAGAGCATCAAGCAGTTGTACGGCACGGCCAACGTGGGCACCGACCTCGCGGAGGAGACCTTCGAGGTCAAGGCGCTCTCGGGCCGCACCAGCCGTCCCGCCGCCAAGCACTTTTTGCGCCAGATCATCGTCGCCCGCATGAGCGAGATCTTCAAACTCGTGCGCTCGAACTTGGCGGAGAACTGCCCGCCCGAAGTCATGCTCGCGGAGCTTGTGCTCACCGGCGGCGGCGCCGAGCTGCGTGGCATCGACGTCCTGGCAGCGGACTTCTTCGACCTCCCGGCGCGCATCGGCACGCCGACGAACATCGGCGGCCTCACCGAAGCGATCAAGCATCCGGCTTATGCCGCAGCCGTCGGCCTCGTGCTCTTCAGCGCCAAGCAGGACGGCGCCATGCAGCCCGCACGCAGCAACGGCAAGGGCGTCTGGTCGCGGGTGTCAACCTGGATGGCTGACATTTTCGGATGACGCACGCACACGGCCGCCGTAGGCGCAGAAGCGGCACAGACCCTGCCCACTCGCACACGTTCACCAGCCCTGCATCGCAGGCTAAGAAGGGAGACCACATGACCGATCAGCGTCGTTACGTTCCGGAGCATATGGCCACGATCAAGGTCATCGGCATCGGTGGCGGCGGTTGTAATGCCATCAACCGGATGGTCGAATCCGGCATCAAGGGCGCGGAGTTTTTCGCCGTCAACACGGACGTGCAAGCGCTCAAATCTGCTCGGACCGACAACACGATGCAGATCGGCCAGAATCTGACGCGCGGTTTGGGCGCGGGCGCGGATCCCGAGATAGGGCGTCAAGCGGCAGAAGAGTCACGCGATGACATCGCGCTGCTCGTCGAAGGCACGGACCTTGTGTTCATCACCGCGGGCATGGGCGGCGGCACCGGCACGGGTGCGGCGCCGATCATCGCCGAGGCGGCGCGCGCTGCGGGCGCGCTGACCGTCGGCGTCGTCACCAAGCCATTCGGATTCGAACTGCGCCGGCGCGCGCAGATCGCCGACCGTGGCATCGCCGAGCTGGAGCAGAAGGTCGATACGCTCATCGTCATTCCCAACGACCGGCTCTTGACCGTGGTGGAGAAGCGCACGCCGTTGCTCGAGGCGTTCTCCTATGCGGATGACATCTTGCGCCAAGGCATCCAGGGCATCACCGATCTCATCACCCAACCGGGTCTCATCAACTTGGATTTCGCCGACGTGCGGCGCGTCATGACCGACGCAGGCTCGGCGTTGATGGGCATCGGCACAGGCTCGGGCGAGCACCGCGCAACGGACGCAGCGCACAAGGCCATCTCGAGCCCCTTGCTCGAGGCGACCATCGAGGGCGCCCGCGGCGTCATCTTCAACATCTACGGCGGCGCGGATCTTTCGATGTTCGAGGCCAACGAAGCCGCCGAGCTCATCAGCAAAGCGGTCGATCCGGACGCCGAGGTCATCTTCGGCGCGACGATCGACGAGCGGCTCTCGGGCGAGGTGCGGGTCACCGTGCTTGCGACCGGGTTCGGCTCGCGCGCGCGTGACCGCCAGCGCGTCTTGGGCGTCGGCGAGATCGAGAAAGTCGCGCCCATGAGCATGGACGAGATCGAAGTGCCGGCGTTCTTGCGTTACTCCCGCTAAGGACACGTTCCGTGAAAGTGCTATGCAGCCACTCGGTTGACGTACGCGCGCCCGCGGAACAGGTCTTCGACACGGTCAGCGACATCGGGCGCTGGCCGACCTGGTTCGTGTGCGTCGTGTCAGCCCAACAACCGCAAGACCGACCCTTGGATCTGGCTGAGGAGATCCGCGTCTGCCTGCACGCCGGCAGGCGCCGTTGGCAGGAGGCGTTCGAGGTCACGCGCTTCATACGCAATGCGTTCTTGTCGTTCGAAGCGTTGTATTCAGCAGCGCGCCGCATCGACTTCCGTTTCGAGCGGCGCGGCCAGCTGACGCGCCTGGCCTGCAGCATCGGCTATCCGGTGTTCGGGGGGATGCTGCCGGAGCTGGCGGATGCCGCGCTGCGACGCGGGCGCGTCGCGCGAGAGTTGCGCGACTCGCTCCTCCATCTCAAGAATATGCTCGAAGAAAACGCGGGCGCGACGCTGTGGAGCGACGACGATCTCGGGCTGCCTGCCGCAGACGCTGCGGCTCTTCGCCAGCCGGTGACCTCCGAGGCGCTGCGGGTGCGTTAAACGCGCACGGCGAATAGCTGCGCATCATGCCCGTCTACGAATACCGCTGCAAGGCGTGCGGCAAAACCCACGAAATAGAACATGGATCCAACGACGAGCGGCCGACCGCGTGTCCTGCCTGCGGTGGCCAGCTCGCGCGAGTCTTCCATCCCGTCGGAGTCGTCTTCAAAGGCTCAGGCTTCCATAAGACGGACTACGCCCGCTCGGGCGCTCGCGGAGGCTCGGAATCAGGCACGGCGGAGGCGCCCCCAAGCGGTGCGAGCACTGAGAAGAAGAGCGACGCCAAGCCGACAGAGAGCAAGCCCGCCGCTGACGGCGCGTCGAGCGCGAAGAAAGCACCCGAGAGCAAGTCGCCGTCCTCCGGAACGAACTCGTGACGCTCCCTATGCTCGTCGGCTTGAGCATGAGCGCCATCGCGCTCATCGTCATCATCGCTGCCGCCGTGCCGCCGCTGATCCGCATGCTGCGCGTCCGCACAGCGCTGACCAGGCTGCAGTCCCACTCTGTCACCACGCTCGCGCCGCGCGCGCAGCTCTTGTTGGGACAAACCGCCGATTGGGCAGACCGCATGGCAATCCTCAAGCCGCGGGTGCGGGCGATCATTCGCAACGCGACCTTGCTGTTGGCCACGTCCGCCGCGCTTCGCCGTGACGTGCACGCCATCGGCCTTGCGACCGAAGGCATGCTCGATACGTTCGTGCCCCGCCTGCGCGGCCGTCTCTAGCCCGCGCCGAAGAGCGCCTTCCAACTCTGGCTGAAGCCTGGAAACGATGTCGCGATGCATCCGCTGTCGCGTATGGTGAGCGCGCTGCGCGCCGCGGCGGCGAGGATGACCGCGGCTAGGCCGATGCGATGATCGCCCCAGGTCTGGACCTGGCGCGGAGCGCGTAAGGCCGACCCGCCTCGGACCTCGATGCCCGCAGGAAAAGCACGCGCTTCGACCCCGAACGAATGCAGGAGCTCGACGCTGCGTGCGATGCGATCGGATTCTTTCACGCGCAGCTCACCCGCGCTGCGCACCCGGAAAACGCCGCTGGCCACCGCGGCGACAGCGCACAACGCCGGGATCTCGTCGAGCAGATTCGGCACGAGCGCGGGGGGCAGATCGATCCCGCGCAACGCAGCACCCCCGCGCACGCTGATGCGACCACGCGGTTCGCCGCTCGTACTGCTGCGCTGCTGCTCGATGTCGATCGCCGCACCCATGGATCGCAGCGCTTCTAGCGCGGCGGTGCGCGTCGGGTTGAGGCCCACGTCGCGGACCCGCAAGACCGAGCCGGGGACAACCGCGCTTGCTGCTATTAAATAGAAGGCAGCAGAGACGTCCCCGGGAACGCGAAAATCGCGCAGCGCTCAAAGTCTCCCCGGCTGCAGCGTTATCGCATCTGCGT
>JALYZS010000179.1 GCA_030948745.1 Vulcanimicrobiota bacterium
GATCACGGCCGTCTGCGCCGCACCGGGTTGGAGATGGCCACCAAGGCGGCTGATCTCGCGGCGGCGCTGCAGCTGCGGTCTGGAGCGGTCGTCGTGGGGCCCGGCGCGGACGAAGCCGCTGCACAACTGAAGAAGACGCCGGTCGACACCATCTACACCGGTGCCGGCGTGCCGCTGGATCAATTCCTCGCGGATCCGGTGATCGACGCGATCGAAGCGCTGCTCAAACAGACCGGCCCGGCGCTCTTGCTCGTGCCGGCGACGAACCTGGGCAAAGACATCGCCGGCCGCGTCGCCGTCCGTCTGCAAGCCGGCGTCATCACCGAGGCGAACGACATCAGCGCCAAAGACGGCACGATCGTCGTGCAGTCGCCCAAATTCGGCGGTTCGATCGTCAGCAGCATCGAGTTCAAATCGGCCGAGTATCAGATCGTCGTGTGCCGCTCGAACAGCTTCGCCGCTCGCGAGGCGCCCGGTAAGGGAGAAATCGTCGCACTAGCGGCTGCGGCAGGCGCGCAATATCGATCGCGCATCGTCGAGTCGGTCGCGCAGGAAGCCGGCAAGATATCCGTTGATGAGGCGGGGATCGTCGTCTCCGGCGGGCGCGGATTAGGCGGCCCCGAGCACTTCGACATCATCGAAGCGCTGGCGGAGGCATTGGGCGGTGCGGTCGGTGCCTCGCGTGCGGCGGTTGACGCGGGCTGGATCCCGCATGCGCATCAGGTCGGCCAGACAGGCAAGACGGTGACGCCGCAGCTCTACATCGCGTGCGGCATCTCGGGCGCCATTCAGCATAAAGTGGGAATGCGTAGCGCAGGCATTATCGTGGCCATCAATAAGGATGGCAATGCACCTATTTTCGAGTTCTGCGATTTAGGCGTCGTGGGCGATCTCTTCCAGATCGTGCCGGAGCTGACGCGGCTGGTCAAAGAACGCAAGGGAGAGGCAACAGGTTGACCCGCTTCGCCGCTACGTTCATCGTGTGCGCGCTCATGCTCGCCCTGGCCGTGATGGTCGCCTGGCCCGACGGCGGCGTGCAAGCTCGTCCGCACCCGCGCGCCAGTGCCGGGCCAAGCCCCTCCCCCGCGGGCTCGCCCACCCCGACGCCGGAAGAGCGCATCAAGACCCTCAGTCAGACCGTCAAAGACAATCCCAACGACAAGCTCGCGCAGGCTGAGCTCGGACAGTTGCTCGTCATCACAGGCAACCCGCGTGATGGCCGCGATCACCTCGAGCAGGCGATTCACCTGGGCTTCGACGACGCCCAGGTCTGGTTCTACATCGGCGTCGCCGACAACGAGCTGTCCGATCCGCAAGACGCCGTAAGCGCGTTGCAGCGAGCGGAGGATCTCGATCCCGCCAACCAGGCGGTATTGAGCAACCTCGTCGACACATTGCTGCGCGTGGGACGCGTGGACGACGCCCTGCACGTCGCCAACCGTGCCGTGCAGCTGCACCCGACCGACGCGTTCGCCTACGAATCACTCGGCTTGGTGCAGCTCAGCCGTGGAAAATTCGACGAAGGCCGCAAGTCTCTGGCCAAGGCGTTGACGATCGACCCCAAAGACTACCGCTCACAAGCCTTGATCGGCCGGTCGTATCTGAGCCAGCCGAAGCCGGACGCCGACAAGGCGCTCGAGCAGTACAACGCTATCCTCGCCGCCGACCCGAAAAATGTGGATGCCATCGCGGGCAAAGCCGAAGCACTGGCCCGCAAGAACGACGTTCCGGGAGCCGTAGCCATGCTGCAGCAACTCGTGAAGCTCGAGCCGGACAGCGTCGAACCGGAAGATGACATCGCCCAGCTCTATCTCGATAAGAAGATGTTCGACCAAGCGCGCCAAGCCTTTGCCCAAGCGGCGAAGGATCACCCCAAAGCAGCGGAACCGTTCGCGCTGCAAGCCGAATATGACGTGCGGCAGAAGAACTACGCCCAGGCCGAAAAAGAGTTCGAATCGGCGCTCGCGCTGTCGGCGAGCAATCTCAGCCTGCTGTTCGACTACGGGCGGCTCGAGCTGCTCGTGCTCAAACATTACACCAAGGCGCAAGACGCATTCTCCAAAGTCGCGAACGCGCAACCGAACAACCCGGAAGCATTGCTCTGGATGGGGCAGACCTACGCGGCAGAAGGCCAATGGCTGCAAGCGCGTGACGAGTACCGCGCGTCCTTCAACATCTCGCACACCTACACGGGTCTGTTCAATCTCGGCCTCGCGGAGTTCAACCTGCACAACTACAAGCAGGCGCGCCAGATCTTCCTCGCACTGAGCGTCCACCAGCTCAAAGACCACCCCGACGCGCAGCTATGGTTCATGCTCGGCGAGACCGAGCGCCATCTGGGCAACAAGCACGCTGCGACCGCTGCCTACAAGCGCTTCCTGGCATACGCCCCTAATGGTGGCGGGGCGGACAAGGCGCGCGGGTACATCAAGCAGCTCCAGCAGTAACCAGCGCGGCGAGCCGAACCATGCTGCGCGTCTTTTGCAACCCGGGCGTTGAGGCGCACCGCACCGGTCCCGGTCACCCGGAGCGTGCCGAGCGCGTTGAGGCGGTGCTTGCGGGCCTGGAGAGCGGCGGTCTTGCACGTGGCGGTTTCCACCTGGCGGCGGATGCGAGCATCGCAGACGTGTGCGCGGTGCATCCCAGAAACTATGTCGAGCTCGTGCAACGCGTGTGCGCGGCGTTGCCAGGCGATGCGGTGACAGGCTTGCCGACGGGTGACACAGAGGTCAGCGCGGGCAGCTACGCCGTGGCGCTGTCGGCGGCGGGAGCAGCGCTCGCAGCAGTTAAGGAAGCGTGCGTCGCGGATCCGGCGTTTGCCGTGGTGCGGCCGCCCGGCCACCACGCCGAGCCCGCCCGCGGGATGGGATTTTGCGTGTTCAACAACGTCGCGATCGCGGCCGCCTGGGCGCGCCAAAATCTGGGCGATGTCGTGATCGCCGACTTCGACTACCACCACGGCAACGGCACCCAGGCGTGGGTGGAAGCGGTCGTGTCGGGCGCCGCAGCGAAGCTCGGGTTTTTCTCCACTCATGCCTATCCGGCATATCCAGGTACCGGTGCGTTTCGCGAGTCGTTCCGCAAAGACGGCGGATGCGTGGTCGACATTCCATTGCCGCATTCGACGAGCACCGACGATTTTGTGAGCGTGTGGTCCACACTGCTGCCGGCAGTCTGCCGGTTCGTGCGCCCGCGCATCATCCTCGTCTCGGCCGGTTTTGATTTTCTGGCGGGCGATCCGATCGCCGGGCTTCCGATCGCGCCGCGGGCTGTCGCCGACCTGTGCGCCTTGTTCGCCTCGCTCAGCCAAGAACACCAGGCCCCGCTGGCGTTCGTGCTCGAGGGCGGCTACTCGCTCGACAACCTGCGCGCGTCTGGCAGCGCGATGGCGCAGGTCTTCGCGCAGCCTGCAACCGCACGGCCGCGCCAGGAGCCGCCGCTGGACGAACATCTGCGCAGGATGAACGAAGCGGCGTTAGGGTGGTTCAGCGGGGACTAGCTCAGTGGATGGCCGAGCCGATGCGTGCGATCTCTTTTTCGCCCAGATCGCCGACGATGGTGAAGATAAGACCGTCCCTGGTCCATGACGCCAGTGCCTCACCCGCGACGTCGGCGTATTGGCCCGTGGCGGCGCCGATCTGTATAGGTTTGGGCGTGGCGCGCTCGAAGCGCGGCATCGAGGCGTTGGCGTATTCGAAAAGCGAGAACGTGCGCAAGCCGTCGCCGTACACGAGCTGCACAGCATCGACGCCGTCGTGGCTGCTCAGGCTGCCGCTTTGCAGTTGGAACCCGTACGGCAGCGAGTGCGGATCGGCGAAGCGGAACTTCGACGAGGCATGCAGCGCGGCGATGTTGCTGGTCGCGTGGCCGTAGTCGGCGCCTTGCTTCAGGACCATACCGCTTGGAATGCTCATCTTGAAAAGCTCCGGTGGCAGGCTGACGCCGATGCGTATGTTGTCGAAGGTGGATTTCGATTCGATGCTACCGTCGCCATGGTAGCTTTCGCGCCGCAGCACGAGCTTCGTGCTGGTATCGATCCACAAGCGCTCGACGAGCGTGCCGGTGTGCTTCGATGTGAGCGAGACCGTGCGTGTATTGCGCCCGGCGACCGAACCGGCCGTGCCCAACTCGACCGCATAATTCTTTTCCACCAGCGCGGCGTCCATCGGCTGGGCCACGTCCGGGGCGCTTTCGCTCCAATCGTTGCGGAAGACGCGTCCATGGCGCGGTTCGTACTGGAACGTCGACGTCTCGTTGCTCACGACGAGCCGACCGAATGCGTCGGACGGGGCCAAATACCAGATGCGCCATGAGTGCGGCGCTTTATGTTCAATCTTCGCGACCGTAGACCCGGCCTCGTCGTGGCCGTAGACGATGGTCGTCACGACGCCCGAGTACGAGATGCCGTCATCGGCTTCAAGCGAGTCGTGAAACAGCGAACGCGCGTCTTGCGCTGCTACACCGGCCAGGCAGGCGACGGTGAGGACGACTCCAGCGAGGAGGCTTGCTGCGAGCGCGCGACCTCTAGGGAGCGGCATTCTGCTGCGGATCGTTTGCCGATGTGAGCAGATACTCGCTGTATGTCCGATCACGCGAACGCATACCCATGGTCTGGACCAGGTGCTGGCGTACGAGATAGTCCGCAGATGGTTGCGGCATGCTCTGCACTGTGTGCACCTGGCCGTAGCGGCTCAGGCCGACGAGCACCAAGATGAGCGCTGCCGCCGGAGCGTAGACGGCGGGGCGCAACCACGCACGGAGCGTGGTGATGAAGCCGGCGCTTGGTACGCTGTGCACGCGCTGGCGCACCGTCGCGATGACGGATGTGGGCAGCTCGAGTTCGTCGCCGAAGACTGCGCGCAGTGACTCGCTCAGCTTGGTCTCCGCTTCCCACTCCGACTTGCACGCAGCGCAGCTTTGGATGTGCTCGAACACGTCGGCGTCCGTGGCGGCGTCGAGTTCCCCGTGGGTATAGTCGAGGATAAGCCCTTGATATTTGCTGCAAGTCATGATGAGGCGACGGTTCTCCTTAGATTGTCAATGTGGTAACGTCGAAGCAAGCGCGCTCGTTCCGCAAAGCGGTCGCTGCTGCTGAAAACGCACACCTGGTCGTCATCTGTCCAGCCTTTGTCCCGTCTTGAGGCACTCATGCGGAATATCCCTCCTGACGCTCGCGCTCCTGTTCCCGCTGGATGAGCTTTCGCAGCTGCAGGCGCGCCCGGTGTAGACGGGACCGTACCGTGCCGATGGAACAAGCCATGATGTCGGCGATCTCCTGATAGGAACGGTCTTCGATGTCGGCCAGCAGTACGACTGCGCGCTGATCGGAGGTGAGCTGGCGTAAGGCGCGGTCCACCCCCGCCGAGAGCTGCTGCTCGTGGATCGATCCGATGGGATCGTGCATCCGCTGCTCGCGCGGAAGTTCGTGCGCCTGGTTGTCATCCGGCAACTCGGCCAGAAAGACGCCCTTGCGCTTTCTTAATTCGTCGCGGTGCAGGTTCGTGACGATGCGATAGATCCAGGACAGGAATGACGTGCCGGGCTGGAAAGACCGCCAAGCCCGAAAAACGCGGATGAACGCCTCCTGGGTGAGATCGCGGGCGTCAGCCTCATTCCCGGCCAGGCGGTACGCATAGTTGTAGGTCTGTTTGCCATACGTGACCATCGCCTGCTCTAAGAAGGCATGCTGGTCGTCGGTCGGCAGGTCGGCTGGCACGTTCGTACGGTTAGCAGAAACGCATGTGATATCATGCCCGGGATGAGGCTTTGCGGGTGAAAGTCGACTTGCATCTGCACACGACACAATCCGACGGATTGCTTGATCCGCCAGCGCTCGTGCAAGCGGTCGCCCGCGCCGGCCTCGACTATTTCGCGGTCACCGACCACGACACGATGGCCGCATATGAACTGCATGCGCCGGTCTTCGCCGCACACGCGGCGCGCCTCATCCCCGGCGTCGAGCTGAGCACGTCGGCAGACGGCAAAGAGATCCACATCCTCGGCTATGGGATATCACCGGCATGTCCAGCGTTGCACGACCTCGTGGCTCAGCGCGGCGGCCTGCGCATGCGCCGCGCGGAGCGCATCGTGCGGGCACTGAACGCGGCGGGTGTCGCGCTGCATCTTGGCGACGTGCTCGCGCTTGCCACCGGCGCGAGCGTGGGGCGGGCCCACATCGCGCGTGCGCTCGTCGCGTCGGGTGGCGCGCGCGATATGGAAGATGCGTTCTCACGCTATCTCGGCGCCGGCGCCGTCGCCTACGTGCCGCTGCCGGGTATCACGCCGCAACAGGCCATCGCTGCCGTGCGTGCATGCGGCGGCGTCGCGGTGCTGGCGCACCCGGCGCGCAGCCAAGCCGACGCGCTTATCCCCGAGCTGCGGCGTGCGGGCCTGCAAGGTATCGAAGCATACGCGCCGAGCCACGATCTGCACGAGGTCGCGCGCTATCGATCGCTTGCCGCTGCGCTCGACCTGGCGATCACCGCAGGTAGCGATTTCCACCAAGCGACCGCGCTGCACCCGCAGCCGGGCGTCGAGCTCGAAGCAGATGAGCTAGCACCGTTCTTGGCGCTGCTGGCCCGCTAAGGGCGCGCTCATGGGGCGCTACGTTCTGCCGCTTCGACGATGCTTCGCAGCAGCAAGGCGGTCGTGACAGGACCGACGCCACCGGGAACCGGTGACAGGAGGCCGGCAACGGGCGTGACGCTGTCCGCGTCGACATCGCCGACGAAATGGCCGCTCAGCCAGTTCGTGCCCACGTCGATGACCGTCGCGCCGGGACCCACCATGTCGCCCGTCACAAAGCGCGGCCTGCCAACGGCCGCCACGATGACATCCGCTTGCCGGCAGATAGCGGGAAGATCTTTGGTGCGGGAGTGGCAGATCGTGACCGTGGCGTTCGCCGCGGTAAGCAGCAATGCCACCGGGCGTCCGACCACTGCGGACCGCCCCAACACCACGGCGCGCGCACCATCTAATGAAGGAACGAGCGGCTGCGCCAGCAGTTCCATCACCGCGGCTGCGGTCGCAGGGGTGAAGAAGTGCTCCCCCGCCATGAGCAGGCCTTGATTGTAGGGGTGTGCGCCGTCGACGTCCTTGCGTGGGTCGATCTCCTCGCTGATGCGCGCGCCGTCGAGCTGCGCGGGCAGCGGGCGCTGCACCATCATCGCCTGCACGCGGCGGTCATCGACGAGTGCTCCCACCGCGAGCACGACGTCGTCGGTGGTCGAGGCTGCCGGCAAGGCGTGGACTTGCACCTCGATGCCGGCGGCGGCGCCGGCTTTATGGATCTGCTCGGCGTACAGCTGGCCGGGCTCATCGCCTTCCAACAACACGATCGCGCAGGTGGGGATGACGGCGCGCTCGCGCAGCGCGGTCGCACGCCGCCGCACATCTTCGCGGATCGCAGCCGCGATGCGGCGCCCGTCGAGCAGTTGTGCGCTCACAGTTTGTTCTCGACGCGCGAGCGCACTTTACCGAGCACGATTTCGGCCAGCAGGCTGACGTGGGCCAGCCCGGCGTTCAACACCTCGACATGGGCTTGCGCGGCGCTGCGATCTTTGAGCATGCTCGCGTTGATCTCGACGTTGAGCGCGGCGGCTTGCGATGCGGTCTGCGCGCACAACGCTGCACAGCCGATGTCGCTGAGCGCATTCGGATTGGCCACATCGATGAGTTCGACTGCCAAATCGCAGATCTCGCGCGCGCAGGCGATGACACGCATCGGCGGATCGATCGCGCCGCCGAGCGCGCGTTGCACTGCGGCGCTGCGCGCTTGCTTTTCCGTATCGCTCGCCTTGGGCATGCCGTACGCGGCGCTCACGGCGTCGAATGAGGCGGCATCGTCGTCCACAAGCCGCAAGAGCGTCGCCAGCAGGCGCTGCGCCCGCTCGGCGATGTCGCCGCACATATCCGCGACGCTTGCGAATTTCGGTGAATTGCGGGTGAGCTGCGCAACCATGCGGATGAGGCCGGCGCCGAAAGCGCCGACCGCGGCCGCCACGCTACCGCCGCCCGGCGTCGGGTCCGCCGATGCGAGTTTACGTGAGAACGCTTCTAATGAAAGCGCGGTCAGCGTCACAAATGTCTCCCGCCGGATCGTGGATGAATTTCGGCCGTTTGGCGCGCGTGGAATGGGTGTCCTTTGCAGCATATGGCGATCGAACGGTACCACGAAGGTCGCACGGTCATAGGGGGCAGGCCAGGACTGCTCGAGCGCCGGGCGATAGTATACTCAAGCATTCACGGGCCGGGGTCCCTAGCAGAGTCGACCAGCGCCCCGTATACTGTATAGCGCCGGAGGACAATCGGGTGCCATCCCAACTCACCGCTCAACCTTCCCGTTACGACGTCAAAGACCCAGCACTCGCCGCGCAGGGTAACCGCCGCGTCGCCTGGGCTGCGCAGACGATGCCCGTGCTGCGCGCGATCACCGAGCGCTTCGCGCGCACGCAGCCGCTCAAGGGCCTCCGGGTGGGTGCCTGCTTGCACGTGACGACCGAAACGGCCAACCTCATGATCGCCTTAGCCGCAGGCGGCGCCGACATTGCGTTGTGCGCGAGCAATCCTTTGTCCACCCAAGACGACGTCGCCGCCATGCTCGCGCTCAATCACGGCATGAAGGTCTACGCGGTCAAAGGGGAAGACAACGCGCGCTACTACCAGCACATCGAAGCGGTCATCACCAGCGAGCCGCAGTTCACGATGGACGACGGCTGCGACCTCGTCACGACGCTCATCACGAAATTCCCGGAGCGGCTGAAGACCGTCGTCGGCGGCACGGAAGAGACGACCACGGGCGTCATCCGCCTGCGCAGCATGCAGAAGGCGGGCGTTCTCACCTATCCCATCATCGCGGTCAACGACGCGCTCACGAAACATCTCTTCGACAACCGCTACGGCACCGGGCAGTCCACGTTGGACGGCATCATCCGCGCCACGAACGTGCTCATCGCGGGCAAGATCGTCGTCGTTGCCGGCTATGGCTGGTGTGGACGCGGCATCGCTCAGCGCGCGCGCGGCATGGGTGCGCAAGTCATCGTCACCGAAATCGATCCCACGAAAGCGTTAGAAGCGGCGATGGACGGCCACGCGGTGATGTCAATGAACGAGGCGGCGTCGCGCGGCGACATCTTCATCACCGTCACGGGCAACACCAAAGTGCTGCGTGAGGAGCATTTCTTGGCCATGAAGAGCGGGGCGCTCATCGCCAACAGCGGCCACTTCAATGTCGAGATCGACATCGAAGCGCTCGAACGCCTTTCGGAAGGCGAGAAGAGCCAGCCGCGCGAGTTCGTCGAGCAATATCAACTCGGCGACGACCGCTCGATCTGCCTGCTGGGGGAAGGCCGCTTGATCAATCTAGCGGCGGCGGAGGGCCACCCCGCGGCGGTGATGGACATGTCGTTCGCCAACCAAGCGCTTTCCGCCGAGCATCTGTACAAGCACCGCGCCTCGATCAAGCCGGGCGTGCATTCGGTCCCCAAAGAGATCGACGAAGAGATCGCGCGATTGAAACTCGCCACCCTCGGGGTCACGATCGATACGTTGACCGCCGAGCAGAAGCACTATCTCGCCTCCTGGAACGAAGGCACGTAGAAAGACACACTAGGAGCATGCGCATCGTGAAAAGACTATTCAGCTCAGAGAGCGTCACCGAAGGCCACCCGGACAAAGTCGCCGACCAGATCTCCGACGCCGTCCTGGACGCGATCCTCGCACAAGACCCCAACGGGCGTGTGGCGGTGGAGACCTTCGTCATCACCGGGCAGGTCCACATCGCGGGCGAGATCAGCACGTCGTGCTATGTCGACATCCCGCGCATCGTGCGCCAGACGCTGCGCGACATCGGCTATACGCGCGCGAAGTACGGTTTCGACGCAGACACCTGCGGCATATCGGTGTCCATCGACGAACAGTCGGCCGACATCGCGATGGGCGTCGACAAGTCGTTGGAAGTCAAAGAAGGCGAGATCAGCGCGAAGGATCAGATCGATGCGCTCGGCGCCGGCGACCAAGGCATGATGTTCGGTTTTGCCTGCCGCGAGACCAAAGAGCTCATGCCGCTGCCCATCGTGCTCGCGCATCGGTTGACGCGCACGCTGAGTGCGGCGCGCAAGAACCGCGCCATCGAATATCTGCGTCCCGACGGCAAGGCCCAAGTCACCGTGGAGTATGACGGTTTCAAGCCGGTGCGGGTGGACACGATCGTCGTGTCGGCCCAGCACGCCGACGGCTACCCGGTGGACGTCATCCGCGAGAACATCATCAACCACGTCATCGACACCGCGATCGATAGCCATCTACGCGACGACGCGACGCGCATCTTCGTCAATCCCACCGGCCGCTTCGTCATCGGCGGTCCGCTCGGGGATGCAGGCCTGACCGGACGCAAGATCATCGCCGACACGTATGGCGGCATGGCGCGCCACGGCGGCGGTGCGTTCTCCGGCAAAGATCCGACCAAAGTCGACCGCTCGGCGGCCTATGCGGCGC
>JALYZS010000187.1 GCA_030948745.1 Vulcanimicrobiota bacterium
GATCTTGGCGTCTCCATCCTCACCGTCTACGGATTCTCGGAAGAGAATTGGAAGCGCGAGTCCACCGAGATCTCGCTTCTCTTCGAGTTGTGCTGCGCATTCGCGCGCAACGAATTAGACGCCCTGCGCAAGGAGAATGTCCGCGTGCGCGTCCTTGGCCGCATCGAAGCGCTGCCGCGCGCTCCGCGGCGCGCACTGGAAGATCTCGTGACGCAGACCGCAGCCAACACGGGCACGCTGCTGAACATCGCCGTGAACTACAGCGCGCGTACCGAGATGCGCGACGCCATGCGGGCGCTCGCCGCAGATGTCCGCGCAGGTGTGCTTGATCCGGAAGCGATCGACGACAAGACACTGCACGCGTATCTCTATACCGCAGGCCTGCCAGACCCGGATCTGCTCATACGGCCCGGCGGCGAGTTCCGGTTGTCGAACTTCTTGTTATATCAGATGGCCTACACGGAACTATGGGTGACCGACGTGTATTGGCCCGAGTTCAACCGCACGCACTTCGCCGAGGCGATCGTGGAGTTCCAGCGGCGCCAGCGACGTTTCGGCGGCGCCTGACGTCACGACTGACCCGACGTGTTCGCTGACCTCCATCTGCACAGCTCGTGCAGCGACGGCCGGCTGTCACCCGAGGAGCTCATGGACACGGTCGCAGACGCCGGCATTGAGCTCGTCGCGTTGACCGACCACGACTCCACCGCAGGACTTGCGCTGGCCGCGCAGCGCGCGGAGGAGCGCGGGCTGCGCTTCGTCACCGGCATCGAGATGACGACCTTCTGCGGGGATGAAGTCGTTCACGTCCTCGGCTATGGTTTCGACCCGTTCGATGTCGTGCTGCAGACGACCAACGCCGTCGCGCAACAGGTCTGGGGCGACAATCAGCGGCTTTGGGTTGCTGCATTGCACGCGCAGGATTATGACGTGGTGTACGATCGCGATTTCGCCGACGGGCCCGCACGATTGCCGGTGCTCATCGAGCGGCTATGCCGGCGCGGAGTTGCGGAGGGTGACGCGGCAACGTGTCTTGCACTGTTTCGCGCGTTCTCTGCAGCCTTGCCGAGCAGCGGCTACGAACGTCTAGCGGCGCCAGCACAGGCCGCGAAGGTGCTACGCGCCGCATCGGGCATCGCGTTCTTGGCGCATCCGTATTCACTGAAGAAGCCGGGCCTAATCGACGAATTGCTCAGGGACTGCGACGGCCTAGAGGCATTGTATGCTCGTTATAACGATGAGCAGCAAGCTGCGCTCGTCGCACTCAGCCACAGCGCCGGCAAATTGCTCTCTGCCGGCAGCGACTATCATGGATATTTTGAGGGCCAGTACAGAAACCCGCGCTTTCGCTTACCGACGGAAACCCTCCAGCGCTTGCAGGCCTAGCTCACAACGATGAAGATACTTTTTCTCGCTTGCGCCGAGCGAATGCGATTACTTCATCGACCGAACGCGCGTTCACGACGCGCT
The DNA here is from genome assembly GCA_030948745.1 of Vulcanimicrobiota bacterium. GTDB lineage: Bacteria > Vulcanimicrobiota > Vulcanimicrobiia > Eremiobacterales > Eremiobacteraceae > JALYZS01. The sequence continues at coordinate 1,471 of JALYZS010000187.1, forward strand.
CCTTGGTGATGCCCGCTTTGCGCGCGGTGCCGACGCCATAGAAGATGTTGTCGAAGTTCTCCACGTAGTGCGCGTCCGTGTCGATCGCAAACGTGCAGCCCAGCTCGACGGCCTTACGCGCGAGGTTGTCCGGCAGATCTAACCGGGCCGGGTTGGAATTGATCTCGAGCGCAGTACCGGTCTGCGCGGCGGCCTTGAAGACCGTTTCGACATCGAACTCGTAGCCATCCCGTTCGCCGATCAGCGTGCCGGTGGGGTGGCCGATGATCGTCACGTAGGGGTTGTTGATCGCGCGCAGCAGCCGCTGGGTCTGCTGCTCTTTTGATGCCCGGAACGACGAATGTATGGAGGCGACGACGAGATCGAGCTCAGCCAGCACCTCGTTGGCGAAGTCAAGGGTTCCATCCGCGCGGATGTCCACTTCGCTTGAATGCAACAAGCGCAACGGCGCAGCTTTTTGGGCTTTGCGGATGGCGCGTTTCTGCTCGCGCAGCCGTTCGACCGACAAGCCATTCGCCATGGCGCGGCCTGAAGAATGGTCGGAGATGGAGAGATAATCGCGCCCTCGTTCACGTGCGGCACTCGCCATCTGCTCGATCGTGCGGGTGCCATCACTCCAATCCGTGTGCGCGTGGAGATCGCCGCGGATGTCCTCGACGGCCACAAGCGTCGGGATCAACCCCTTACGCGCAAGCTCGATTTCGTTCAGCCCGAGCCGCAGCTCGGGCGGGATGAACTGCAGGCCCAAGGCCGCGTAGACCTGCGCCTCATGGGCACAGGTCATGACCTTGCCCTGCGCGTCCTCGATGCCGTACTCGCTGACTTTGAGCCCTTTGCGCAGCGCCAGTTCCCGCAGCCGCACATTGTGCGCCTTATTGCCTGTGAAGTGCTGCAACAAATTGCCGAAACAGGCATGCGGCATCACCCTGCAATCAACGGCGATGCCTTGCTTGGTCCAGATCGTGCCTTTGCTGTTCGCCCGGCTCGTGTGGTCCACGACATCGAGGCTGGAGAAATGTTTCAACACCTTCGCCGGCTCGTCGCTCGTGCACAAGATGTCGATGTCGTGCACGCTACGCTCCATGCGCCGCGCGCTGCCCGCCACCGTGACGTTGCTTGCGCACGGCAGCGTGCGAAGATCGGCGGCGATCGACTGCGCCAGAGGCCACGCGTCGCCAAGCCGCATGCGCTTCGGCTCGTCATGGAGCCGGTCGATCCGAGCCTTGAGGCCCTCGATCATCTTGGCTCCGACGCGCGGTACCTTGCGGATGGATCCATCCTCGATGCTACGGCGCAGATCGTCCAAACCTGCCACGCCAAGTTCCCGATAGAGCGCGACCGCGGTCTTGGCGCCCACGCCCGGCAATGTCAGCAGCTCTAAGATCGTGGGCGGAAACTTGGCACGCAATTGGTCGAGGTACTTGCACGTTCCGGTTTCATAGATGTCGACGATCTTCTGGCTGATGGCCTTGCCGACGCCGGGCAAGTCGGCCAACGCGTTTGTGCTGAGGAGCGCCGGCAACGGCGTTTCCGTGTCTTCCAGGCTGCGGGCGGCCCGCTCGTACGCTTTGATCTTGAAGAACGGCTCCTCGTCGAACTCCATCAACGCGGCGATCTCGAACAGCCGTGCCGCCACATCCGAGTTTTTCATCGCGGGCTACTCGTGTGTGCGCATGCGCTAGGGCAGCGTCGGGTTGTCGGTGTCGAAGAGTCCATTGGGATTGGGCTGCCACGCCCAGATGATGATCGCCTTCGTCGCGGGATGCACAAAAGCGAAGTTCAAGACCGCGTCGGGCGGCATGAGCTTCTTTTCGATGAGCGCTGCTGCGGTGGGCGGGTCGGCCGAGTCCCATAGCCGCTGCTCATAATAACGCACGTGGTTCACGACGATATTGTAGTGCACGTGACGCGGGATTTCATACCAGCCCTCGATCTCATGCCCGCCAAGCTGCGGCAAGACGGTGCTCGTCGCGCGGAACTGGTAACCGCAGGCGACCAAGCGCCCAGCCGCATCGTACAATAAGAGGGTCGGTTCTCCCAGGTCGGGGGGATCGAAGCGATCGTGGTTGGTGTACGACGTGCCGAACGCGCTGATGTAGTCCGTCGATTGCACGTAGCCATCGAGCCGAGCCCACACCACCAGGCGGTAACGCTGTGTGGCTGTGCGCACCGCTTGCGCGAGCGGGCTATCGTAACCATCCCCCTCAGCCGCAGCGACGCGCGGAGAAGCACACGCGAGCACGACGAGCGCCGCAAGCCCAACACGTGCCATTATCGCGAGGGGTTTACATCCGTCGCCTGTCAAAAAGCGCACACGTTTTCGTCCACCTCTGTACCGTTGCGGAGCGGCCGATTGAGAAACCTGCGCGATGTTTCGGTCATGGCGCTCTGGTGCGTTTCCTTGTTGGGCGCGTCGCTCGCGACGGCCGGCGCCGTCGAGGGCCGTCCCCTGGAGAAGGGCGATGCGGTCGTGTACGCGATCACGCTCGAACTGCAAGAACATCGCGTGCAAGCCGGCCGCCCGGAAAGCAGCACCGAAGCATCCGGCGAGGGTACCGAGGCGTTGCACGTCTATAGTATCGGCGCCGACGGCACGGCGTACGCGAGGCTGGATGCGAGTTTTCAGGGCACGCAAGACGGCAGACCTGTGCAGCTGCAAGGGAATTTCCTTGCGAAGGTCTATCCGGACGGTCAGATCCGCGTGCAGGGCGGCCTGCAACCGAGTCTCGACGAAGCGCTCAATTTCGCCAATGCGATCGCCCGCGAGGCGGCGCAGCACAAGCTCAGCGGGGGCAGCACGTGGCGCAACGTGGTCCACTCGCCTGCCATCGACCTCGAGGTTGTCCGGCGGGTCACCGGGCGCAAGTTGTATCAGCATCTACCGGCCATCGTCATCGAGTCAACCGTTACCGGCGTCGTGAAGAAGACAAGCGAAGGTGCGCAGACGTCGGGCACGCTGACCATGAGCGGCACCGCCTACTATGACGATCGCGACCACCTGTTGATCGGCCAATCGATCCGTATCCTCACGACGATGCAGTCGCCCCAGGCGGCGAGTGCGCACGTCAACTATTCCGTGGCGATCAACATGGTGCTCAGCTCCCTGACGCGGCAGACACTCGGGGCCGGAGCGGCCGCACCCGTGCCCGGTGTCACTGCGCCGCCGCCGGGTCCAGCTACGATCGCCACGCCGGCGCCGACGGCAAATCCAACGCCCGCGGCGACCCCGACGACGGGGGCCG
>JALYZS010000202.1 GCA_030948745.1 Vulcanimicrobiota bacterium
TACCTGCGCAGCGCTGGTCGGTTTTTTCATCGTCGCGCTGCCCTTGCTGTTCGGCGGAGACGACGCAAGCGACGATCCTGAACATCTGAGGCTCGGCGGCGAAGCGCTGAAGATCCTCGCGGTCAACGTGGCCGCAGCGGCGCTGTTGTTCATCGATATGCTCTTCGCAAAACACCATTTCAGCGGCGTGGACACGGGGTATTTCGGCGCTGCTAGCACCGTCGCCAAGACGATCCCGTACGGCGTCGGCTTGATCGCGCTCGTCTCGATGCCGAGCGCGGCGGCCGCGCGCCACACGAGCCGCGACTCGTTGCGCCACATCTTGCGTGCCGTCGCCTTGCTGGCGATCGTCGGCATCGTAGCCGCTTTGCTCATCGTCGCTCTTTTCGCCAAACAGTTGATCAGCGTGACGTATGGTCCGCACTATACAGGGGCGATCGCATTGCTGCCGCTGTATGCGATCGACGAAGCGCTGCTCGCCGGCTGGGCAGTCGCGAGCAGCTACCTCGTCGCGATCGGACAATACCGGCTGTTCGGCTATATGTTGACCGCAGTCGTCGTGGAGGCGGTGTGCATGGCGTGGTTCGGCACGACGCCGCTGCGCTTGTTGACCATCGGCATTGCGACCAATGCCGCGCTCGCGCCGACGATTTGGATGCTCGCGCTTCGTTCTTTGAAATAGTTGCCGCAGGCGGGCTGCCCCCCGCCTGACGAATCTTGCGGGAATCTCCCATCCCGAAAGGCCTGCAACCGCTATGACCCAACCGCTCGGCGCCGGCGGCGGCCATGTGTTCTATCGCAACCTCCACCGCAAGCTCCCGCGCATCGTGCGTGGCCAGGGCGTCTTTTTGTTTGACGCCGAGGGTAAGCGCTACCTCGACGCCAGCGGCGGCGCCATGGTGGCAAATGTGGGGCACGGCGTGCGCGAGATCGCTGACGCGATCGGCGCACAGGCAAGCACCCTGGCATACGTCAACGGCACGGCATTCACGAACGAGCCAGTGGAAGCGTTGGCAGACGCTTTGATCGCCAAGGCGCCGCCGGACATCGACAAGGCGTATTTCTTGAGCAGCGGGTCCGAAGCGGTGGAGGCGGCGCTGAAACTGGCGCGTCAATATCATGTCGAGCGCGGCGAGCTCTCGCGCCGCGTCATCATCGCGCGCACGCCCGGATACCACGGCAACACATTGCTCGCTTTGTCGGCCTCGGCGCGTGAACACTATCGTGCAGTGTTTGAGCCGTGGTTGCTCGACGTGCGCATGATCCCGGCGCCGTATCCATACCGTGACGACAGCGGCGGTGCTTCGCCTGCAATGACCGGCGACGCGCTCGAGGCGGCAATCGTCGAGCACGGTGCGCACAATGTCGCGGCCTTCATCGCCGAGCCGATCGGCGGATCGTCGACCGGTGCATCCGTGCCGGCTGCGGGTTATTACGCGCGCATCCGGGAGATCTGCGACCGCCATGGCGTGCTGTTCATCGCCGACGAAGTGCTGACCGGGGTCGGACGGACGGGTCGATTTTTTGGCTTGGAACATTACCATGACCGCGCGGGCGGCTCGATCACGCCCGATATCATCACGCTCGGCAAGGGCCTCAACGGCGGCTATGTGGCGCTCTCGGCGCTGCTCGCGAGCAAGAAAGTCTTCGCGACGATCGCCGGCGGAAAGATCGGCGGCCTGATGCACGCGCAGACCTATTCCCACCACGCCGTGGCGTGCGCCGCCGGCCTGGCCACGCTGCGTTATCTCGAACAGCACGATCTCGTGCGGCGCGCGGCGTCGCTTGGTGCCGTGCTGCAACAGCGTCTTGGATCGCTCACGAGCGATGGCAGGGGCGCCGCGATCGTCGGGGACGTCCGAGGGCTCGGGATGCTGGCCGCGGTTGAATTCGTCGCCGATCGAGACAGCAAGCGGCCCTTCCCGCGCGCTGTCAAAATCGCGGAGCGCCTGGTCGACGCGGCGCTGCAACGCGGATTGGTGCTGTGGCCCAACAGCGGCCATGCGGACGGCACGAATGGCGACCTCGTCATGGTCGCGCCGCCTTTTACCATCAGCGAGACAGAGATCGACACATTGGTTTCGCTACTCCGCGACAGCATCGCGGATGTGGCACGCGAACTCACGGTGCCCGCAGCGGGCGCCGTCCGCTAAGCAGAAAAGGAACATGGCATGAGCACGCAGGCGCCCGCGAAACAACCGAAGATCACCTATTCCGCGATCGGCGGCAACATGGACGAGATCCATGCGTCTTTCGAAGCGGGGCTGGCGAGCGTCAGGCGCGGCCTGGGCGCGACGCATCATCTGTACATCGATGGCAAGCAGGTCAAAGGCGCGGGACGCTCGCTGCAGACGCGCTCGCCCATCGACCGTGACATCATCGTCGGCGAATTCACGACCGCCGACCACGCGCAAGTCGATGCGGCGGTCAGCGCGGCGAAGCGCGCACAAAAGGCGTGGGGGCTGACACCCTGGCAGGAACGCATCGCGGTATTGCGCCGCGCCGCCGAGCAGATCCGTAAGCGCCGGCACGAGCTCGCGGCGATCATGAGCCTCGAAGTGGGCAAGAATCGGTTAGAGTCGCTCGGCGACGCCGAAGAGTCGGCCGACCTCATCGACTATTACGCCGATCAACTGCAGGACAACAACGGTTACGAACGTCCGCTCGGCCAGTTGTCGCCCAACGAACGCACGCTGGATGTCTTGCGCCCGTATGGCGTGTTTGTCGTCATCGCGCCGTTCAATTTTCCACTCGCGCTGTCGACCGGCATGTCGGGCGCCGCGCTGCTCGCAGGCAATGCGGTGGTCTACAAGCCATCCGTGCAGGCACCCCTCACCGGTGCGCAACTGGCGCGGGCGTACCACGACGCGGGCGTGCCGCCGGGCGTCTTCAACTTGGTGTTCGGATCGGGCGAATCGGTGGGCGAGCCGCTCGTGCGTCATCCGCTCGTCGACGGCATCGCGTTCACCGGATCCAAAGATGTCGGCATGCGGCTCATGCGCGAATTCGGCGCGAGCGGTGACTACCCGAAACCGTGTCTGGGTGAGCTGGGCGGTAAAAACGCGGCGATCATCAGCGCCAGCGCCGACCTCGACGCCGCAAGCGACGGTGTCATGCGCTCGGCGTTCGGGTTGCAAGGCCAGAAGTGCAGCGCCTGCTCGCGCGTCTACGTCGACGCACGTGTCGCCGATCGCTTTGTAGAGCTGCTCGTCAACAAGACCAAGGCGATCGTCATCGGCGATCCGACGCAGCGTGAGGTCTATTTCGGTCCGGTCATCAACGAGAGCTCGCTGAAGAAGTACCTGCACAGCGCGCAGCTCGCTCGCGCCAACGGCGAATTGCTAAGCGGCGGGGAACGACTGCAGCGTGCGCCCCTCGACCGGGGATGGTACGTGGAACCGGCGATCGCACGGCTGCCGCTCGATCACAAACTCTTCGCACAAGAACTGTTCTTGCCGTTCCTTTCGGTCGGCGTCACCAATTCGTTCGATGAGTCGCTCGCGCAAGCCAACAACTCAACGCTTGGTCTGTGCGCCGGTTTGTTCTCGCAGGATGATGCCGAAGTACAACGGTTCTTTGACGGCATAGAAGCTGGTGTGCTGTACGTGAACCGTCGTACCGGTGCGACAACAGGCGCGTGGCCGGGCGTACAATCGTTTTGCGGATGGAAAGGTTCGGGCATCACGGGCAAGGGCGGGTGCGGTCCATACTACGTCGCGCAATTCATGCGCGAACAAAGCCGTACGCGCATGGTGTGAGGCGCATCGTACGACGTTTGTAGCTCCCGCACGCTCGCGCCATAAGCGTGCGTGCGTCCTGCGAACAGGTCCGATATCCCGGAGATAGAAATCCGAAAGATACCCGACGTGGGGCGATTTTTCCGAAGTCGCCTCTCGTTTCGCCCGTATAAAGGCTGTCCCATGGCTAAGAACTATCCGTCCATCGTCACGCCGCCGCCAGGCCCGAGAGCGCGGCGCATCATCGAGCAGGACGCGCGCTACGCGTCGCCATCCTACATCAAAGAGTACCCGCTCGTCGTCGAACGCGGCGAAGGGGCGATGATCGAAGACGTCGACGGCAATCGTTTTCTCGACTTCATGGCGGGGATCGCCGTGGCGTCGACCGGCCATGCCCACCCCAAGGTCGTCGCCGCGATCCAAGACGCCGCCAAGAAATTCTTGCATATCTGCTCCACGGACTTCTATTACGGCTCTTTCGCGCGCGTGTGCGAGCGGCTTGCGAAGCTTGCGCCCGGCCCTGAAGCGAAGCGAGTGTTCCTCACCAATTCCGGCACCGAAGCAACCGAAGGCGCGATCAAGCTGGTGCGAACGCACACCAAGCGCCAAAATATCATCGCCTTCCAAGGCAGCTTTCACGGCCGCACGATGGGTGCAATCTCCGTCGGCGCGAGCAAGGTCCGTTACCGCGCCGGCTTCGGGCCGTTGCTGCCGGGGATCTATCATCTGCCCTTTGCCGATCCGTATCGCTGCCCGCTCGGTCATAAGGCGGACGAGTGCAACGATTCCCTGGCGTGCTCGCTGGAAGCCGCGGAAGCGCTGTTCCGCGAGCGCCTCGATCCGCACGAGGTCGCTGCGGTCTTCATGGAGCCGATCCTGGGTGAAGGCGGCTATGTTTTCCCGCCGCGCGAGTTCTTGCAGTACTGGCGTGAGTTCTGCGACCGCTACGGCGCGGTGCTCGTCTACGACGAAGTGCAATCCGGCATGGGTCGGACGGGCTTCATGTTCGCCGCCGAGATGTTCGACGTCGCGCCCGACGTGACACTGCTGGCTAAGGGTTTGGCATCCGGCATGCCGCTGGGCGCGATCATCGCCAAAGAATCGGTGATGAGCTGGAAACGCGGCACCCACGGCAGCACTTTCGGCGGCAACCCCGTGTGTTGCGCCGCCGCAGAAGCCACGCTCGATCTTATCGAGGGCGGCCTCATGCAGAACGCCGCACGCGTGGGCAAGGTGTTGCTCGACGGCGCTCGTGAGCTGCAACGCAAACACGATGTGATCGGCGACGTGCGCGGCGCGGGGCTCATGATCGGCATCGAGTTCGTCGAAGACCGCAAGACCAAAGAGCCCAAACATCTCATCGTCACCCACATCGAACGGCATGCGTTCGAACGCGGTTTGTTGCTGCTGGGCTGCGGCCAAAGCACGATCCGCCTGGCGCCGCCGCTCGTCATCGACGAAGAGGACGCACGCACCGGTTTACGCATCTTGGACGAGGCGCTGACCGAACTGCGCGTCCCCGCTTAGCGTTGCCGAACCCGAAAGTCATGTCGATGCGCGACGCAGTTGCGCGTCTCGTGCAGGACGGCGACGTCGTCGTGATCGAGGGCTTCACGCACCTCATCTGCTTCGCGGCGGCGCACGAGATCATCCGCCAGCGCCGGCGCGACCTGACGCTGTGCCGGCTCACGCCTGACCTCATCTACGATCAACTAATCGCGGCAGGCTGTGCGAAGAAGCTCATCTTTTCGTGGGCAGGCAACCCGGGTGTCGGCTCGCTGCACGCGCTGCGCCGCGCGGTCGAAAAATCGCAGCCCGCGGGCATCGAGCTCGAGGAGTATTCCCATTTCGGGCTGGTGGCGCGGCTCTCAGCGGGCGCGGCCGGACTGCCATTCTGGCCGCTGCGCGACTACACCGGCAGCGATCTGCCGGCGGTGAATCCGCTCATACGGTCGGTGCGCTGTCCGTACACGGGGGCGGACATCGCCACCGTGCCGGCGCTCAACCCGGATGTGGCGATCGTGCATGCCCAGCGCGCCGACAGCAACGGCGATACGCAGATCTGGGGCTTGTACGGCGTGCAGAAGGAAGCGGCGTTTGCGGCGAAACGCGTCATCGTTGTGGTGGAAGAGATCGTCGATGAACGCGTCGTGCGTCAGGATCCCAATCGCACGCTCATCCCGGGGCTCATCGTCGACGCGGTGGTGTGCGAACCGTGGGGCGCGCACCCTTCGTACGCGCAGGGTTATTACGATCGCGACAACGATTTCTATGTCGAATGGGAGGATATATCGCGCGACGAGCCCCGGCTGGCGCGCTGGCTGGACGAGTTCGTGTATGGTGTGACCGATCGCGCGGATTATATGCGCACGCTGGGTGCCGAACGCACCGACCGGCTGCGCGCCAAAGCGCTCATGAGCGAAGGAGTCAATTACGGCTTCTAAGACCGTCGCGTACACGAATGCCGAGCTCATGGCCGTTCAGGCCGCGCACGAGTTGCACGACGGCGACGTGGTCTTCGTCGGCATCGGCTTGCCGAATTTGGCATGCAACCTCGCGCGTGCGACGCACGCGCCGAATCTGGTGCTCATCTACGAGTCGGGGGCAGTGGGCGCTGTGCCCGATCGTTTGCCCGTGTCGATCGGCGATCCGGCGCTCGTAACGGGTTCGCTCGCCGTCGCGTCGATGGCGGACATCTTCCAGTGCTATCTGCAGGGCGGGCGCATCCAAGTGGGATTCCTGGGGGGCGCCCAGGTCGATCGCTTCGGCAACATCAACTCGACCGTGATCGGCGAATACGCCAAGCCAAAGGTGCGACTGCCCGGTAGCGGGGGTGCTTGCGAGATCGCCATCCACGCCAAGCGGGTGGTGGTGGTGGCGCCTTTGTCGGCACGCTCGTTTCCGGCGCAAGTCGACTTTATCACGTCACCCGGCCAAAACGGCAAGTACGGAACACGGGCACACATGCAGCTGCCCGGGAAAGGTCCCGTTCGCATCGTCACCGACGTCGGCATCCTGGCCCCAGGAGGGGAGGACGGTGAGCTGCAGCTGGTCGGCATCTATCCCGGCATCGATGCGGACCAGGTCCGGCCAAAGGTCGGATGGCCGCTGCGTGTGGCCGAACGCTTGGAGCAGATAGAAGCGCCGAGCGAGCGAGAACTTTACCTCTTACGCAACGTTTTGGACGTGAACCATCTTTATATAGGAAAGAGAGACGCATGAAACGACCCTTCGCACTCCTCGCTCCCTTCGTCGGCTTGGTGGCCTTGTTGGTGCCCCAGCCGGGCTCAGCTGCCGATGCGCCGGCCCGTGCCGGGGGCCTGCCGGCGGCGACCGGCCTCAAATGGCATGAGACCCCGGCAGAGCTGACGGCTACCTGCACGACTGCCATCGCCGAAACGAAGCAGGCAGTGGAGAAGATCTTGGCGGTCCCCGCGGCTGCCAACGATTTCAAGACATCCATCCTGCCCCTGGAAGCGGTCTTCGCAGACCTGAACGATCGCACGTCGACGCAGACGACGCTCTATCAGCTCTCGCCCGACAAAGCTGTGCGCGACGCCTCCACCGACTGCAATCAAAAGGTCTCCAATTATCTCGTCGAGACGAGCGCCGATCCGCGCATCTACGCAGCCGCCATGAAGGTGACGGCGAGCGGCACAGCCTCGAGCGTTACCGACCGGAAACTGGTCGAGGACTATCTCATCAACGGACGGCGTAGCGGTGCGGGCCTGAGCGACGCGAAGCGTGCGCAGACCACCAAATTGTTCCAACACCTCAACGACCTGCAACGCGATTTCGCCCTGGCGCTGTCCAACGACAACACGGCCATCGCCGTGAGCAACGCCGAGGCGGCAAGTCTGCCGGCGAGCTTCGTGGCGACGCTGAAAAAGACGTCGGCCGGCTACACGCTGCCCGTCGATGAGAGCACCTATGATCAATTCATGACCAACGAGAAGAGCAGCGCCGCTCGCAAACGTTATTACTTTGCTTACCAGACCCGTGGCGGTCTCGCCAACGTACAACGCCTGCGCGAAGCGGTCTCGGTGCGCGACGCCCTCGCGCACGAGCTCGGCTTTCCCAACTGGGCGGCCTACCAGCTCGACGCGAAGATGGCCAAGACGCCGCAACGGGTCCAGACCTTCCTGACCGAGATCGACAGCAAGCTGCTGCCGAAGGCGCGAGCGGAAATAGCTGCCCTCACCGCGTTCAAGCACAGGCACGGTGAAGCAGGCCCCCTTAACCGCTGGGATTATCCTTACTATGAGACCCTGCTCGTGAAGACGCGCTACCAAGTGAACGAGCAGGAGATACGCCAGTACTTCCCCGTCGACCATGTCCTCAGCAGCGTGTTCGGGATCTATCAGAAGCTGCTCGGCGTACGCTTCGACGAGATCACGCCAGGCGACGTTTGGGCGCCCGGCGTGCGCGAGTACGCCATCACCGACACGGCTGGCGCCAAGCCGATCGGTTGGTTCTACCTCGATCTGTATCCGCGGCCCGGCAAGTTCGAGCACTTCGCCAACTTCCCGCTGCGCCCGGGCCGGTCGCTCGCGGACGGTTCGTATCAGAAACCGGTGACGTCGATCATCGGTAATTGGCCCGTCGGTGCGCCGGGCAAGCCTGCGTTGCTGAGCCACGAGGACGTGGTGACGTTCTTCCACGAGTTCGGCCACGCCATGCACAGCTCGCTGAGCACCGCACCCTACGAGACGCTCTACGGCACAAACGTGCGCCCCGACTTCGTCGAAGCGCCCTCGCAGATGCTGGAGAACTTCATGTGGCAGCCCTCGATTTTGAAAGAGGTGTCGAGCAACGTGGAGACCGGCCAGCCGCTGCCTGATGCGCTCATCACGAAGATGATCGCGCTCAAGCACGTGTCCGACGGCATGGTCTGGACGGGCCAAGCGTTCTACGCGCAGTATGACATGACGATCCACAGTTCGGGCTCAAACGTGGATGTCGACAAGACGTGGTACACTCTCGCGCCGAAGATGACGCCATTCGCAACGGTGCCGGGCACCCATCCGGAGGCCAGCTTCGGTCACCTCATGGGCGGTTACGATGCGGGCTATTACGGCTATCTGTGGTCGCGCGTCTACGCTCAAGACATGTTCACCGTCTTCCAAAAAGGCGGCTTGGAAAATCCCGCGATCGGAGCCCTCTATCGCAAGTCCATCCTCGAGCCTGGTGGGAGCGAAGAACCGGACGTGCTCGTGCAGCGTTTCATTGGGCGTCCGGTCAACCCCGACGCGTTCTACAAGGACCTCGGTCTGCAGAAGTAGGTCAGGCGCAGCGACCAGCGCTGTTCCCGACGCGGACGTAACAGAAAGGCGCGATGCAGATCGCGCCTTTCTCTTTGGGGGCCCTAAAGCGCGAGCCGCGCGCTCGTCTCTACGGCACAGCCGGCGGCCCGGTCGGCGTTGGTCCGGCCGGGGGAGCGAATTCATGCGCCGGTGCGGGCGGCGGTGCTACCGGCGGCACGTAGGAGGCTGCGCGCCGGCGCTGGTTGAGCACGCGGCCGAAGCCGTACAGTGCGACACCGAGCGAAACGGCGCCGACGCAGAAGTAGATGACGACACCTTCCCAGCCGAACATCGACACGACCGCTAGGATGGCCAAACCGACCAACATCGTCGCGATGGGTTTGGGGCTTTGCACGCGCGCGACCTCGAAGAGGCGACCACCGACAAACGCGGCCAGTGCAGCTTTGCCGATGAGGTATCCGACGGCGGCCATGATCATTACCACGGGGATGAGCGGGATGCCGATGATCGTGATGGCGAGCGTGACGAGCACGAGCGCCAGGATGATCGGTGAGAAAAACCCCGTGATGCTCGCGATGAGCGGATTCTCGACGAGATATTGCATCGCGTCGCGCGTCTTCGCCGGGAAGAGCAAGAATGCGAACAGCACGAGCGCAGCATCGAAAAGAATAAATGGTACCCAGCTGCCCGAGCCCTGGTCGCTTGTGTCGGTCGTGTTGGGAACGACTGGGACGATGGGAGGCGCGACACCGTGGTGCTTCCCGCTGCGTGCATTGCCGGGGCTTGTCGCGGATTCGTTTTCGATGGTGCCGCCCAAGTTGACGAAATTGCCATCGACTTGGCCTTCCGGGGCGACATAGATCCTGCCGCCGATAGCCACCGCGTCACCATGGACATGTCCGTGGACGTCTGCGTTGCCGCCGATCACCACGAGGTCGCCGTCGACCTCTTGGCCGGCTTGCAACGTCTGCGAACCCGCGAAGACCACCATGTCATTGCCATTGTCCGAAGCGCGAGCGCTGGAGGGCCACGCGCTCAAGCATATGACCGCCGCGACGACCGAGAGGAGCGCCAGCGGCGCGACCGTGCGCGCGCGCTGTCCGGTGCTGGTGAGGTCTTTCATATCGGTTGGGCTCCGAGCAGCGTGCGGCGCGCGCTATCCATATAGCGCCGCCCCGCGGTGAACAACCAGGCCACGGCGATGAGCTCCAGCGCGATACCGGCTGCCGCAAATGTCAGCAAGTGGAAGTGCACGCCCAGGCGATACAGGTCGGCCGCGGCGAGCCCAACTTTGCCCACGAACACGCCCGTGTCCGCGACGACGGACTGCCAGTGCAGGATGCCGGCGCTGGCCAGCACAGTTAAGATTGCCCAGGCGACGAGCTCGTAGACGCCGATCCACCAGATGCGCAGTCGTTGTACAGGCGCGGCGGCGGGAGCCGGCAGGGTGGCGATGCTCGCCATGACCGCTTGAGTGAAATCCGGGCGAGGTTCGCGCGTACGTACTCGCGACAAGCCGCGCTCGACAGCGGTCAACTGATCGAGGAACGCCTGACAGCCAGCGCACTGCCGCAGGTGCGCCGCGATTGCAGTAGCGGCCCTGGGACCCACGTCGCTCTCGCGATATGCGTCGAGCTGCCCCCTACACGCAGAGCATTTCACGCTGTGTTACCTCCGGTTGCATGGCGAAATTCTTGGACTCTTGGGCGCTGGCGGACAGTTGCCGCGCGAGCGCGGCCTTCCCGCGGTGGATCAAAGTTTTGACGTTGCCGAGCGACACGTGCATCGCGTCGGCGATCTCCTGATACTCCAGGTGTTGGAAGTAGCGCAGGACGAGCGCCGCGCGCATCTT
>JALYZS010000219.1 GCA_030948745.1 Vulcanimicrobiota bacterium
CTCCAGGGCCGCCTCGCAGACGAGCATGCGCGTCCACGCGTCCGCTGCGCTGCACACAGGCTGGGCGCCGTGGCCGAAAATCGCGAACTTCGTGCGCGCGAGCTCTTCCTTGTCGCGAAAATATTCCAGGTGCGCCTCAGCGATGTTGGTCAGCACACCGATGTCGGGATCGGCGATCGCGACGAGCTGGGCGATCTCGCCCGGATGGCGGGCGCCGAATTCGCACACGGCGACGTCCACGTCGTCCTGCAGCCGATAGCACAGCTTGGCCACGCCGAGCTCGTTGTTCTCATTCGCCGGTGTGGCGATGACGCGCCGCCGACGGCCGATCAGCTGTGCCGCCATGTCCTTGGTGGTCGTCTTGCCGTTGCTGCCGGTGACCGCCACCAGGCGGCCGGTGAATTGCCGCCGCGTTGCAGCTGCGCCGGCGAGGTATGCCGCTTTCGCATCGGCGACACGGATGATCGGCATCCCGCTCCCGGGCGGCATCGTGCTGTCGTCGTCGACGACGACAGCAGCGCAGCCGCGGCTGACCGCCGCCGGGATGAACGCATGACCGTCAAACGACTCGCCGCGCAGGCACACGAATGTTTCGCCCGCCTGGATCGTGCGGGAATCGATGCTTGGGATGAACAGCGCCGGCATGCGCTGCGCGTCGGCCAAGAAACGGCCGCCCGAGACCCCCAAAAACCGTGTGAAACTCAGCGGCATGGGCTGTGCTCGCGGATCGCATCGCGGACGACCTGAAGGTCGGAATAGGGCCGGCGTTCGTCGCCGACGATCTGATAGTTCTCGTGTCCCTTTCCCGCGATGAGCACGACATCTCCCGGCTGCGCCGCACGAATGGCTGCGTCGATCGCCTCCGTGCGGTCAAGGATGACGGTAGGTTCTGCCCGGCCCGCGTGCATGCCCGCAAGGATGTCCTGGATGATGGCGCCTGGTTCTTCATGCCGCGGGTTATCGGTCGTGACGATCACACGATCGGCGAGCTCCTGCGCGACGCGGCCCATAAGCGGACGTTTTTGACGGTCGCGATCGCCGCCGCAGCCGAACACGCAGATCAACGTCTTGGCGGTCACAGCGCGCGTGGCGCGCAATACTTTTTCTAACCCGTCGGGCGTATGCGCATAATCGACGTACACCGTCGCATCGCCGGCCGGCAGGGCGACCATGCGCCCGGGTATCTCGTGCACGCTTTCGAGGCCCTCGGCCATGGCTTCGACATCGATGTCTAACGCGCACGCCGCCCCGAGCGCAGCCAGGGCATTGCTGACGTTGAACGGTCCCGCCAACCGCAACGCGAACGGCGCCGGCCGCAAGGCGCGCACCCAGAACCGGGAACCATCCGCCCGCAGCTCCACACCGGTCGCGTGCAAGAGCGCGCTGCCATTCTCGATGGCGTAGGTCACACGCTTGGGGAGCAGCACAGCCAGCGCTTGGCCCTCGGGATCATCGAGGTTGAGCACTGCGCAGGGAGGTGGTTGGCGACGCGCGCCCTGCGCGCGCAGGAACAACGCGCGCTTGGCCTTGCGATACGATTCGAAGTCGCCGTGGAAATCCAAATGATCTTGTGTGAGATTCGTGAGCACCGCGACGTCGAACTCCACATCGTCCACACGATGCAGTGCCAAGGCGTGGCTGGAGACCTCCATGACCGCGCCGCCTGCGCCTTCATCGCGACACAGCGCGAGCCAGCGTTGCACCTCGTCGGCGAACGGCGTCGTGTTGATCTGCTCGTGGCGCAGCGAACCGCCCAGCCAAGCGCCGAGCGTTCCCGACAGACCGTACGACAGACCGGCGGCCTGCGCGATGGCTTCGAAGAGAAACGTCGTAGTCGTCTTGCCGTTGGTGCCCGTGACGCCGACGCAGGTGAGCGTCCGGCTGGGGTGGCCGAAGAACGCGGCCGCGACCGGCGACAACGCAGCCAACGGGTCGGCGACAATCGCCTGCGTGACTGCCGCCGGCATGGCGAGATCGTGGTCGACGACCAGGGCGACCGCACCGCGCGCGACCGCGTCTGCGGCGAACGCGTGCCCATCCGCACGCGCGCCGCGCAGACAAAAAAACAGCGCGCCCGGTCGCACGGCGCGCGAATCGTGATCGATCGAGGTGATGGCGATGCGAGCGTCGCCTTTCACACTGGCGGTCACACCCTGGAGCAATACCTCAAGCGTCGTGTTGGGCTGCGCATGCATCAAAACCGTGTTCTTGCAGCGGCGGCGTGCTTTCCCGCCGCATCTGTCAGCGTGCTCGTCGAAGGATCGACGAGGTCGGCCGGGACGTGCTTCGGTGTGACATTTTCGCGCCACAGCACGCGGCGCGCAAGTTCGCGGAAGGCGGGCGCCGCGACGAGGCTGCCGTAGTAGTAGCCCTCCGGCCGGTCGATTTTCACAAGCACAACGTATTCGGGCTTGTCGGCTGGCACGATGCCGACGAATGACGCGGTGTACGCGCCCGGCACGTACGAACCATTGATGACCATCTGCGCGGTTCCGGTTTTGCCGGCGATCGCAAAGCCGGGGATGTCGATGCCTTTGCCGGTCCCGCGACGCACGACGTCACGCAACATCGCGAGCAGCGCAGCCGCGGTCTGCGGGCTCATCGTGCGGCGCACCACGGACGGCGAGTAACGGGCGATCACCCGCCCGTCGGATGCGATCACCGAGCGCACGACGAGTGGGCGCATGAGCAGCCCGCCGTTGGCGATCGCGCAATAGGCACGGGCGAGCGCGAGCGGCGTGACCGAAACGCCTTGGCCGAAACCGATGGTCGCCAAGCGCGATCCCCACCAATCGTCAGGCCGGCCTACGATGCCCGAGCTTTCGCCCGGCAGATCGATGCCGGTCGGTTCATCGAAACCGAAGCGACGGATATACTCGAACATCGTCGCCTTGCCGACGCGCAGCGCGATCTGCGCCGCGCCGACGTTGTGCGAAAAGGCGATGATGTCGCCGACCGTTTCCGCAGGGCGTCCAGAAGCCATGAGGCCGTCGTCAGCGTTGTGGATGATGCGCTGCCCGACTTCGATCTGATCGCGCGCGGGGAAGGTGTCGTCCAGGCTCACCTTGCCCGAATCCAATGCGGCCGCCGCGGTGATGAGCTTGAACGTGGATCCTGGTTCGTATGGATCGGTGATCGCCTGGTTGCGGCGC
>JALYZS010000232.1 GCA_030948745.1 Vulcanimicrobiota bacterium
GTCGATGACCATCAACGCTCCGGCAGCCATTCTGCTTGCGATGTACCTGGCGGTTGCGCGCCGCCGCGGGGTCGCCTTCGAGCGGCTGGCGGGCACGTCGCAAAACGACATCCTCAAAGAATACGCAGCGCGCGGCACGTACATCTTCCCGCCCGAGCCGTCGATGCGCCTGGTCACCGACCTGATGCGCTTCTGCTCGCAGCACGTCCCGGCGTGGAACACGATCAGCGTCAGCGGTTACCACATCCGCGAGGCGGGTGCGACGGCGCTGCAAGAGCTTGCGTTCACTCTCAGCAACGGGCGGGCGTACCTGCAGGCCGCCGTCGCGGCGGGTTTGGATGTCGACGCGATC
This sequence comes from Vulcanimicrobiota bacterium, assembly GCA_030948745.1. Taxonomy (GTDB): domain Bacteria; phylum Vulcanimicrobiota; class Vulcanimicrobiia; order Eremiobacterales; family Eremiobacteraceae; genus JALYZS01. The sequence goes on from JALYZS010000232.1 coordinate 353, forward strand.
GCGCCGCGCATGTCATTTTTCTGGAACGCGCACAGCGACTTCTTCGAGGAGATAGCGAAATTCCGCGCGGCTCGCGGCTTGTGGGCGCACCTCGTGCGCGACGTCTTCAAAAGCCGTTCGCCCAAGGCGTGGCTCATGCGCTTCCACACGCAGACCGGCGGCTCCACACTCACCGCGCAGGAGCCGGAGAACAACGTCGTGCGGGTCGCGCTGCAAGCTCTGTCCGCCGTGCTGGGCGGCACGCAGTCCCTGCACACCAACGGTCAAGACGAGGCCTTGGCGCTGCCCACCGAGCAGTCCGCAAAAGTCGCGCTGCGCACGCAGCAGATCATCGCGCACGAGTGCGGCGTGGCCGACAGCGCGGATCCACTCGGCGGTTCGTACTTCGTGGAACGCCTGACCGCCGATCTGAGGCGCGCAGCCGGACAGCTCATGGAAGACGTGGAGCAGCGCGGCGGCGCAGTGGCGGTCATCGAAAGCGGCTGGATGCAGGAACAGATCGCCGAGAGCGCTTACCGCGCGCAGCGCGCGGTCGAGCAAGGCGAGCGCATCGTCGTCGGCGTGAACAAGTTCGTCGATCCCGCTGCCGCCGCGCAACAGCCGCAGCTGCAGCGCATCGATCCCGGCTTGGAGCGGGAGCAACGCGAGCGCGTCGCCGCGGCGCGCGCCCGTCGCGATGCGTCACGGGCAACGCAACGCTTGGCCGCGGTGCGCCATGCCGCGGAAGGAAAGCAGGCGCTCATGCCGGCGTTCATCGAAGCGGTCGACGCGGGCTGCACCTTGGGGGAGATCTGCGACGCCTTGCGCGCGGTCTTCTCGGTGCACCGGCCGGCCGCCGCGGTATGATGCCGCCAGGCTCGCTCGATCACGTCGGCATCCTCGTCGCGGACCTTGCGCGCAGCGTCGCCCTGTACGAGACCTTGGGCTTCGACGTGCGCTACCACGAGCGCATCGAGGAACAAGGCGTGGACATCGTCGGCCTGCGCGCGGGCGACACCACGATCGAGCTGCTGCAACCTCTGCAAGGCGATTCTGCGCTGCAGCGTTTTCTCGGCGATCGCGAGTCGCGGCTGCACCACCTCGCGTATCGTGTGGCCGACATCGAAGCGGAATTACGCCGCTTGAAAGCTGCAGGCGTGCCGTTGCTGGATGAGACACCGCGCCGCGGCGCGCACGGCAATCGCATCGCGTTCATCCACCCCAGGTTTTCCGGCGGTACGCTCATCGAACTGTGCCAGCCCGACCAGGCATAGATGCAGACCTGGGGAGACGATGATTCGGCGCTCTTCCTGCGCTTCGGCCGCGCTTTCACTCCGCATTGGGAGGAGCTGCGCGCTGCGTTCGCCGCCCTGATCCCATCCGCGCCCGCGGGCGCTCCCACGGTGTGCGTGGACGCAGGCTCAGGCTCGGGGTGGCTATCGGAAACGATGCTGCGCGCGTTGCCGCACGCGCTCCTCATCGCGGTCGATGGATCGCAAGCGATGCTTGAGGCAACACGCCGACGCGTCGGCACGGCGAGCGCACAGCTGGAGACGCGGCGCTGCGATCTGCAGGACCTGTCGTGGCTGGACGCGCTGCCCGACGGTCTGCATTGCATCGCGAGCAGTCTTGCGCTGCATCACCTCAATGACGAGCAGAAGCAGCTGCTCTACCAGGCGGCTTTCACAAAGTTGCAACGCGGCGGCGCGCTGCTCATCGCGGACTTGGTGCAGCCCTTGAGCGAGCTCGAGCGCGAGCTCTTCGCCAGCAGTTGGGAAGGGGCAGTCCAGCTTCAATCGGTCGCGGAATTCGGCGACGCGCGTGCCTGGGAAGCCTTTCAGCAGCAGCGTTGGAACCATTACCGCTTCCCCGATCCGATCGATATACCGGCAACGCTGCCGGACATGCTTGCGTGGCTCGCGCAAGCGGGCTTCATCGGCGTCGATGTTTTCTGGGCGCACGCCGGCCATGCGCTCGTGGGCGGCTTCAAACCGTAATATCCGCTCGCCTGACGGCGATCGCGTGTATGCCATCCTCATGCCAGCCAAAAGATCCGCGGCGTCGGAATGAAACATTTGAACCAGGCGCGGGTATGCACGCTCGAGAGTTTCCGTGAGGGGCGTGAAGCCCCGCAGAAAGGAGCCGAACTTTCATGTTCTTAAAAGTGAGGCGCTTTTTGCCTGTCGCATTGATGGTGACCTTCGTGTTCCTCATGCTGCACGCAACAGCGCATGCCGCCGTATCGGCAGCCGCCGATGACCGCTGCGGTGCGGTCGAGCTTGGAACCCCGCCGACGGGCAGCGATGAAGCGCAAGCCCGCTACAACTGCTTCACGAGCGCTGTCGGCGCGTGTGATCCAGTGTCGCTGACGGTCTCGGCACACACTGCGGATTCGATCGTGACGCGCACGTTCATCACCGAGCAGGGCGATCGCGGCTGCAACGTCGCCGAGACCGTCGAGCGCTCGCACAGCGGACACACGACCACCGACGCGAACGTTTGCAGCGGGGTGCATCGCGAAAAAGATGCGATCGTCTTCTCCAACTGCGGTCGTGACGGCGAGATCATGATCCCATCGGTCGCTTCAGCTCAAGCCGCGGCCGCGTTCGTCAAGGCCCGCACCTAGAACTGTCCTTCTCGGACAAAGCGAAAGGAGTCGCCCGTCATGCGGGCGACCTTTCGTGCATGGGATTGCACATCGGCACGTGCGGATTCTCGTATCGAGAGTGGGTGGGACCGTTCTATCCGAAGGGCACCGCCTCGATCGACATGCTGGCCTTCTATGCGGAACGTTTCAGCGCGGTCGAGATCGACAGCACGTACTATGCGATTCCGAAGCCGCAGCTCTTCGCCGGCATGGATAGACGGACGCCACCGCACTTCCGGTTTGCCGTCAAGGCGCCCGGCAGCATCACGCACATCCCGGCGGACGCCGAACCTGCAGCCGGGCAACCCGAGGCGTTCGCCGAGGCGCTGCAACCCCTCATCGCCGCCGGTAAGCTCGCGGCCGTGCTGGCCCAGTTCCCCAACAGCTTTCGGCCGGGCGCCGACGCCTATCGCCGGCTGGAGCGCCTGCGCGAATGGTGGGCCGGCATACCGCTCAGCGCGGAATTCCGGCACCGCGACTGGCAGAGCGATGCTACCCTCGACCACCTGCGCGCGCTCTCCGTCGGGTGGTGCAACGTGGATGAGCCGCGCTTCCGATCGCTGTTGCGCCCCGGCTCGGCGGTGACGTCCAGGCTCGGCTACATCCGCTTCCACGGTCGCAACTACGGCGAATGGTGGAAAAAGAGCGAACGGGCAGACAAGCGCTACGACTACCTCTACTCGGAGGCGGAGCTGCACGAGTGGATGCCCCGCATCGCTGCCGTGGCCGACCAAGCCGACGACACCTATGTGTTCTTCAACAACCACCGCCTCGGCAAGGCGCCGGCCAACGCGACCCAGTTGGCAGCGATGTTACGAATGCGGTGAGGACGGCGGAGTCGGCCACGGCGCTCTAGAACTCAAGCGCCCTCGATGCGTCCGCTTGTCAGGGCATCCCTCACCC
>JALYZS010000243.1 GCA_030948745.1 Vulcanimicrobiota bacterium
GGCTATGCGAGCATGGACTACGAGGTCATCGGTTTCCGCCCCGGCGACTTGGTGAAGCTTGAGATCTTGTTGAACGCCGAGCCTGTCGACGCGCTCTCGTTCATCATCCACCGTGAGAAGGCGCCCAATTGGGGCCGCCTGCTCGCCGAGCGTTTGCGAGAGGTCATTCCGCGTCAGATGTTCGACGTGCCTATCCAGGCCGCCATCGGCAATAAGATCGTCGCGCGCGAGACGGTGAAAGCGATGCGTAAGAACGTGCTGGCGAAGTGTTACGGCGGCGACATCACGCGCAAGCGCAAGCTGCTCGAGAAGCAAAAAGAAGGCAAGAAGCGCATGAAGCAAGTCGGCAACGTCGAGCTGCCGCAAGAGGCGTTCATGGCGGTGCTGCGATTGGAGCGCAGTTGAGCGACGTGCAACCAGAATCCGGTGCTGCGGATGCCGATCGTGAGGTCTCCACCTTGCGGGATTGGCGTTCGATTCAGCTCTCGGCGAACGATTCCATCACGGTTGCGACGAAAAACTTCGAGAAGTTTCACGAGCTCAAAGTGCTGTGGGGTGATTTCAAGCCGGGTCTGGTCGTCGCCGGCACTTCCTATCCCGTCGTGCAAGAGCACGGCGACAGTTACGAAGCCAATGCGATTTTGAAAGCGGCGACGCTCGCGGAGCTGTGCGATGGCCCGGCGCTTGCGGACGATTCCGGTATCGAGGTCGAGGCGCTCGGGTGGGGACCCGGTATTCTTTCCGCGCGCACGCCGTGGCCGCAAGCGCGCGACGAGCAACGCAATGCGCACATTTTGGAGGCGGTCTCGCCGGGCAACCGCGCAGCACGCTTCGTGTGCGTCTGCGCACTGGTCGTGCCGGGTTTCCAGCCGGTCCTCGGCCGCGGTGAAGTGGCAGGTGAGATCGCCGAGCGGCCCATGGGCAGCAGTGGATTCGGCTACGATCCGATATTTTTCTACCCGCCGTATGGCGCGACGTTCGGCCAGGTAGAAGAAGCGCGCAAGCACGCCGTTTCGCATCGTGGTGGTGCCGTGCGTGCGTTGCTGTCGCAGCTCGCGGCGCTCGTGAAGTAGTGTTGGCCAATCGATCATCGGTGCGCTATACGTAGTCGTGACCGGAGTGTCAAGCACGTCGATCAGCGGTGCGTTCGCCTAGCCAATCGCTGGCATAATTGCGCTTTCAGCAGCGCCCGGGCGGCATGCGAAATTTTAACGGCAGCGCGAATAGCTTGCAAACCTCATGTGCCGCGGACAGCAAGGCGCTACTGTTCGAGACTCGGGTACCGCGCTATCGTTTTGATTCTGAGCGCGGCGGAAGAACTTCCAACCTGTGGGTATCACGAGCCGATACCCCTAGACTAGCGAACGCACGTGCGTGACAATCGTGCTATGACGAGTGAGAAGCAACAGCTCAGCACTTCTTTGTTTGGTCTCGCGGAAACAGAGCCTACAAAACGCTGTCCAAAATGTGGCCAGCAGAAACAAATCGCAGAATTCGCGAGTCGACGCGCTGACATCCTTAGACCGACTTCATATTGCCGAAGTTGTCAGAGCTCGTATTGCAAGTCACACTACGGCAGCCTCAAGCAGGTCCATAATGTTCGCCGCTATCGACGTCAGGAAATTGCTCGGAGTAAAAGGCGAAAGCTCATCGACGCATTTCTTCTTGATCACCCTTGCGTCGACTGCGCGCAGGGAGATGTGAGGGTTTTGGAGTTTGATCATGTGCGCGGCGACAAAGCGGGCAGCATCTCCGACATGATCTACCATGCTTCCACCGCGACGCTGCTAGAAGAAATGAAAAAGTGTGACGTTCGGTGCGCGAACTGTCACCGTCGCAAGACTGCGCAGCAATTCGGTTGGCGTACATTTGGGTCCCTATAAGGAGCAGCTCGATGTTCGACTTTCATGTGCCATCCCAGACCAAGCATTGTCCACGCTGTCAGCAGATTAAGATGCTTTCGGATTTTGGGGTACGTGGCCCAGAGTTCTGAACCCGCTCCTATTGCGTGCCCTGCCGGCGAGCATACAGCGCCGAGCACTACCAGAAAAACACCGATAAGTATAAACAGCGAGCGCGAAACCGGACGGACGCGCCTCTTCGACGTAGCAGGGAACGTGTGGCGCAGTTCTTGAGGAATCATCCCTGTGTTGACTGCCACGAAGCTGATGTTCGGGTTTTAGAGTTCGACCACGTCTACGGCGAAAAGACCGCGAACATCTCGCTGATGGTAGCAAAAGGGTTTAGCTGGCAAAGAATCGAGGCGGAAATCGCGAAGTGCGAGGTACGCTGTGCGAACTGTCATCGAAGGCGCACCCACGCCACGTTGTGGGAGCACTCCAAGATTAGACGGGTGGTAGCTCAGCCTGGTAGAGCACCGCGTTTGGGACGCGGCGGTCGGAGGTTCGATTCCTCTCCACCCGATGCGATGCGCCCGTAGCTCAGATGGATAGAGCAACAGCCTTCTAAGCTGTGGGTCCTGGGTTCGAGTCCCAGCGGGCGCGATCGTGCTCCACTGCGCCTTCAACCAGGGTGGCAAAAACGGTTCGGAGAAGCGCCAAAAGTCAGCCACTTGGTGAGTGTAGCTCAGCTGGTTAGAGCGTCGGTCTGTGGCACCGAAGGCCGCGGGTTCAAATCCCGTCATTCACCCCATTCAACAGACCATTCGATTACGTGCGCCTATAGCTCAATTGGATAGAGCGTCGGGCTTCGAACCCGAAGGCTGGGGGTTCGAGCCCCTCTAGGCGCGTTTTCTAGCGCAACCCCAGTTGCTCGGCGAAGAAGATGTACTCAGCGCCGCGATCTCCGAGGCGTTGGCTAAACGATGCGCCGATACCGTGACCGGCCGATCGGCGCGTCAACAGAATGACCGGATAGCCGCTCGTGCTCGCTGCCTGCAATCGCGCGATCATCTTGCGCGACTGCCAGGGCGACACGCGCGGATCGTTCTCACCTGCGATCATCAGGACCGCCGGATATCGCACGCCTGGTCGCACGTTGTGATACGGTGAGTAATCGTACATCGCGCGGAACTGCGCTTGGTCTTGCACCGTTCCGAACTCGCTCACGTTGAAGCGCCCGTTGGGCGTCAACTCGACGCGCAGCATGTCATAGATGCCTGCAAAGCTCACGACCGCCCGGTAGAGCTCCGGATGTTGCGTCAACGCGGCGCCCATCAACAACCCGCCGTTGCTGCCGCCCACAATGCCAAGTCGCGCTGGGGCGGCCCAGCCAGACGCCAGCATCAAGCGCGCGCAGGCTGCGAAATCATCGTAGTCGTTCTGCTTTTTCGTGAGCGCACCATTGAGGTGCCAGGCCTCGCCGTATTCTCCGCCGCCGCGGATGTTCGCAACTGCGAAAACGCCGCCGCGTTCCAACCACGCGAGCTGCGATCCGATAAAACCAGGCGCGGTCGTGAGGCCATAACCGCCATATGCGGTGAGCAACGCCGGCGCCTTGCCGTTGTTCGTCGTGCCGTCCTTATAGATCACGGTGACAGGCACACGGCTACCGTCCTTGGAGATCGCATACAAGATCTTGAAACGCACCTGCGAGTAGTCCGCGCTCGGGCGCAGCGCAAAGATCGGCGCCGACACCACGCCGGTCACCGCGTTGTAGCGGACCCAGCGTTCGGGAATCGTCCACCCATCGTACGTGATCAACGCGTCGCTGCTGCCGGCGTCCGCGACGACGTCGCCAATGCCGATGCCGTGCTGCGGCAACGGCACGATGCGGATAAACCGGCCGTCGGCCGCGTAGTGCGCGATGCGCCAATCCGCACCGCTCACTTCCGTGACCAAAAAACCGCCCTTGACGGATGCGAGCGAACGCATGGCCCACTCGCCTTGCGGCACGATGGTCCGCGAGGTAGCGCCCTGGAGCGCCACCACTCGGCCCTTTGGCGTGCCCGCGGTGAGAATGACGTAGAAGGACTGAGCGACGAAGGCACCGGTCGTCACTGCCGTTTCACTCTCGCCCGTCATGGCGCCGGCTGCAGCCCCCAAGACATGTCGCCACGTGCCGGCGTCGTCGCGCATGAAGACGTCGTTGTACGATCCGTCGCCTGAATGGACAAACGCGGCCGCGAGTTTGCCGTCTTCCGAATTGACAGCGCCCCATTCCGCGACTGGCGAAAACCCTTTTCCAAGGACCAGCCTGTCAAAGCGTTGCGGTATGCCCAGCGCGTGGTGATACAGGAGCGAGTGGAAGAACTCATCGCCTGCCGGCACGCTGCCCGGCGCGGGAACGCGCGTGTACGTAAAGCCACGCATGTCGGCATCCCACGCCACGGTGTCGGGCGATGTGCCGCCACCGATGCGCACGAGCGTCTCGGACATGAGCGCGCCGCGACGAACATCCACGATGTGCATGGTCGTCGATTCGGCGCCAGCCTCTTGCGTGGCGTACGCGACATAGCGCCCATCCATGGAGGGCCAGAAGCCTTCGATCGACGTCAAGCCGCCGCGAGGATTCGTGTCCACGAGGATCCGCTGCGCGCCGAAAGGCCACGGCTGTACCACTAGCACCGGCTGGGCCTGGGGCGGCACCTGGCGCAAGAAGAAGAGGTTGCCCGCTATGAGATTGGGCCGAGCCTGCTGGGGGCCCGTCAGCGCGAGCTTGCGGAGGCGCGCAAGCAACCGCGTGCGATTCGGATATGCGCCCAACACAGCGCCGGCGTACGTGTTTTGTGCATCGATCCAGCGACTGACGTGAGCAGACGATGGATTCTCGAGCCAACGATACGGATCGCGGACGGTCACGCCCCAATACGCGTTCGACACGCTCCGCACGGGCGTCTGAGGGGGCCGTGCAATCACGCCGGCAGCGCGCGCCGCGGGCATGGAAAGACAAGCGCTCACCACGAGCATGAGCAGTAACACACATCGTATGGCAGCGTGGCGTCGCATCGCTTGAGCCCTCACCCGGTCATCGCCGTGAAGGAATCGTCACGGTCAAGGCTCGATTTGCGGCACCACGCGCGCACTCCGCTTCCGTTGCGTAAGCGAAGGTCGGCGAAATTGACTCGCAGAACCGAAAAGCCGGTCTTTGCGCGCGAAAAACCTGGTGTGCCCCGTTAGCTCAATGGTAGAGCATCCGGCTTTTAACCGGGTGGTTCCGGGTTCGAGCCCCGGGCGGGGCAACGTCATTGAGATGGACCCGGCCATACCCCCTCAACAGCGGTCCCGCAAACAGCAAGCCATCTGGTGGGCGGCGACCGGGCTGGTCGCGCTCGCGTTCTTCGTGGTCAGCCTCAGCGACACGATATACAACTTCACCTCGCCCCCCGGGCCGTTCCAGATCTTGTTGCGCAAGGGGTATGGTGTCGTCGCGTTCGGGGTGCTGGGCTATCTGTTCACGCACGCCGTCCGCGCCAGCGGCGGTCCAGGAGCACCGCTGCCGGTCGCCGTCGCGATCGGCGCATACAGCGCGGCCATCGAGATCGGTCAAACGCTCGAACAAGCGCACGAAGGCATCGGCTGGAACCTGATCGACGTCGCGTGCGGGATGCTTGGCGGCGCGCTCGGCGCTCTCGTGAGCGGACGAAAGCACTAGCAGCGACCCAGCGCAGGGCCTACATCCACTTCCGAGCTGTTCACGTATTTCTCATCGAGCTGCGTTAGGGTGGACGCGCCGATGGGTAATGGAGCAACATTACCAGGGGCGGTGGGGGGTTCACGCTGTGAGACTATTCCTCTATAAGTACCGGTGGTTCGTGGTCGGCTACGTCACGTTCGAACTGGTCGTCACCGCCTTCACGTACAAACACTTCATGCCGCAAGCCACCGCGTTACTGGCGCAATACTGGCCGCAATAACTAGTCACCGGCGGGGGACGCGACCACGCCACGTCTGGTCACCTTGGGCAAGAGCAACACGAGCGGGACCGAGCAGAAGAACACGATCGCCGATACCCGGAAGAGAAAGTTGAACGAGATCAGCGCCGCATCTTTTTGTAGCATGCCGCTGATCTGCATGAGCGCGTGCGACTGGCTCGCGGCCGAATGCAGGTACTGGCGCACGCCGTAATGCGCTTGCGACACGTTTGAGGTCAGGGAATTGAACGCGTGTTTCTCTTTCCAGACGAGCAGTGTGGTCAAGATAGCGATGCCGAAGCTGCCGCCGAGTTGGCGCAGGAGCGTGCCCAGGCCGGTGGCGTTGGAAAGCCGCGAGCGCTCGATTCCTGCAAGCGTCACGGTCGACAGCGGCACGAACAAAAAGCCCAGGGTGAAGCCCTGCAGGACGCGCGGCCAGAAGATATCCCAATAACCCGCCTGCTGGCTGAACGAGCCGAGCCACCATGCGCTGACGCCGCTGCCGATGAGACCGAAGGCGATGCTCCAGCGCGCGTCGATCCTCCCGACCAGGTTGCCTGCGATGGGCATGCTCAGCGCGGTCGCGATCGCGCCGGGCAAGAGCACCAACCCCGTCTGCCAGGGGTCGAAGTTCAGCACGATCTGCAAGAACAGCGGTAAGACGAGCATGAGCCCGAACAGGCCGAAACCCGTGACGATGCCTACGACATTGCCGATCGAG
>JALYZS010000250.1 GCA_030948745.1 Vulcanimicrobiota bacterium
GGAAGGAAATGAGCGGCTTGTCCTCGTTTCGCCGGACTGCCAGCCGCTTCCAGCGGAATGTGAGAACATTCCGCTTGGCAAGCCCGAGGAGTATATCACACGCCCTCGCCGGCTGACAAGCAAGGGCCTGTGCATAAGTATGTGCATGAAGGCGGCTTTCGGCCGCGCGCGAACTGCAACGCATGCGTGCGCGCACCATGTTGATCGTCGTCCTGCTCTTGTTACTGCTGGCAGCCTTTGCCTATCACCACCGGCTCGGCATCACGCAGCGCTACCGCCACTACGTCCTCGGCCTGCACACCCCGCCGCCCGGCGTGCTCAACGTCGGGGAACGGTTGCCTGCGGTGCAGTTCACCGCGTTGGACGGATCGATCGCGCCCATCGTCGTGAAGCCGGGGCGTGTGCTGTACCTTGACGTCTTCACCACCTGGTGCCCGGGTTGCATCAAAGAGACGCCGGCGCTTGAGCAGCTCCGTCAAGCCACCGCCGGAAAGCCGGTCGACATCATCGCCATCGACCAGCAAGAGGATCCCGCGACCGTCAATGCCTTTATCCAGCGCCAAGGGATCACGTTCCCCGTATATATCGATGAAGGGAACATCACCCAGTCCGCTTTTGGCGTGCGCTACATACCGGTCGCGTATATCGTCGACGGATCAGGGACCGTTCTCGCGCATGTCATCGGGCCGCAGAGCCTGGACGAGATGAAGCGCTTGGTCGACGATGCGCTGCACGGCCGGCGGGTCGGACTGGGCGGCTAAGGCGCCGCTCGCCGGCTGAGGTTCATCGGACCACCGCATCTCGGAGGTTTTTGTAGCTCCGGCTCATCCCGCTGCCGAACATCGTGACGATATTGTGCGGAATGGTCTGGGCAGTAGCGGCGACTTCATCCAGCCTCACACCTGCTACGTCGCCCAGCAGCAGCGCCTCGTCGCCGACCTGTACCGAACCAGCGGGCGGCGCCAGAAGCATCGTGAAGTTCATGCCGATATTGCCGACGATCGGGCAAAGGCTGCCCTGCAACACCGCATGGCCAGTGCCGGCAAGCGTTTTTGGCAAACCTTCCCCGTAGCCGATCCGCAATGTCACGATCGTTTGGCCGGGTTGCGCGACGAAAGTGCTGCCGTAGCCGAGCGGCATCGGTTCGGCGAAACGGCGCACCATAAAAACCGGCGCGCGCACCTCTAAGGCCGTACGAAACGTCGTCTCATCGCCCAGTTCGGCGCCTAGCGCGGACCCATATAAACCAACGCCGATGCGCACCGCGCCTTCCGTCGCGCCCCACAATGCCGGTCCGGAGCTGGCCACATGTAAGATTGGAACAGATACGCCGTGCCCTCGCAGGGTCGCTATAGCAGCGCCAAACCGTTCAAGCTGCGCAGCCATGGAGGCTTGGCCCGCGATGTGGGTCCATGCCCCTTCCCAAACGACGTTCGGTAAAACGCGCACGGCCTCGGCAAATCGCTCCGTGTCGCGCCTGAGCACCCCGCTCCAACCGCTACCGCTGTCGATGGCGACGTGCGCCGATACTGCTTTTCCGGCTCGGGAGGCAAGCTGGGACAGCGCCTTCGCGCACTCGACATCCTGCACGCTCCCGATGACATCACATTCGACTGCCAGGCTGAGGTCGCTGTGCGGCGTGGCGCAGATCTGGACGATCGGCGCGCCGACGCCAAGTTCGCGAAGCGCCTGCGCTTCCCGAATGTCGATCACGCAGAGCCGCTGCGCGCCAGCGTCCAACGACGTGCGTGCGATGTGACCTAAACCCGTGCGGTACGCATCGCATTTCACGACTGCCCACACCGGTCTCGGCGCAACGCGGTCGCGCCAGGCTTGCACGTTGTGGCGCACGGCCGCCAGGTCGATCGTCAGGGTCGGGTTCAAAATACTTTCCTTGAATCCAACAAGATCGTCACGGGACCCTCATTGACCAACGTGACGCGCATTGGTGCGCCAAACATCCCCGTTTCGACCTGCAACCCTTCCCGTCGCAACAGCTCGAGGGTGTGATCGAAGAGCGGTTGGGCGTCGGGCCCCCCAGCAGCGTCTATAAATGAAGGGCGCCGGCCGCGACGCGCGTCCCCGTACAGGGTGAACTGAGAAACGGCCAGGACCTTGCCGCCGATTTCCGAGACGCTACGATTCATCGTTCCCTGGTCGTCGGCGAAAATCCGCAGACCGGCGATCTTCGATGCGATCAGCTGGGCGTCTGGTTCGCCATCGTCGCGGGCAACACCGATAAGCACCAGAAGGCCGTGCTCGATCGCTCCGGTGATATGGTCACCCACCGCCACGCTCGCGCTGCTGACCCGTTGCACGACTGCTCTCACAGTGGAAATCGGCGCGGCGGCTTCAGCCGGC
>JALYZS010000297.1 GCA_030948745.1 Vulcanimicrobiota bacterium
TCCCGCGCGACCTGTGGGTCTACATCCCCAAGTCGGGCTACGGCAAGATCAATGAAGCGTGCGGCGACGGCGGTCCGCTGCGCACCGAGGCGACGGTCGTCAAGAATCTGGCGACGCCGCCCTGGGACTATTACGTCGTGCTCAAGGTCGACGCGACGAAGAACATCATCGAGGCGCTCGGCGGTTTGGATGTCAACGTCGAAAAAGACATGGACTACGACGACAGCTGGGGCCACCTGCATATCCATTTGCAAAAGGGCATGCACCATCTCAACGGCGAGCAGACGGTCGGTTACATCCGCTTCCGCCACGACGCAGAGGGCGATCTGGGCCGCATGCGACGGCAGCGCCAAGTCGTGCAGCTGCTCGCGCGCCGTTTGCGCGACCCATCCATCGCCCTTCATCTGCCCGCGTTGTTGAGCATCTTCAAGGACAACGTGCGCACCGACATCCCGTTCGGCAAGCTGTACGATCTCGCGCTCGGCATGCGCTCGGTGACGCCGCAGATGGTGCACAGCGCGCAACTGCCCGCGGTTATCGGGTGGATCTCCGGCGAGTCGGTGCTGTTCGCTCCCGACGTGGAATCAAAAGCGCTGGTCCACAAGTATCTCGTCGTCGGCTACGGCAGCAGCTTTGATCCATCCAACGTGCACGTGCGGGTGGAAAACGGCTCGGGGAAACCGGGAGCCGCGTCCGCACTCGCCGATCTGTTGCGCCAGCGCGGCTTCAACGTGGTCGAGACCGGTAACGCGAAGAGCTTCGATGCGAAGAAGACCACCATCCGAGGGGCTGACCAGCGCGCCGCGGGCGAGGTCGCCAGGCAATTGCCGATCAAGAACCCCCACATCGCCATAGGGCCGGTGGACGGTGTCGATATCGACATCATCGTCGGCCTCGACTACCGCATACAATAGCTCGCATGCGGCAAGCGTTGCGGCGGCCGAGGACATGGGCGCTGCTCTTGCTCACGCTCATCCTCGTCCTGGCATTGCGGCGCTGGGTGCATCACGCGCAGATCGAATCGATGAGCGTCATCGTGCCGGACGACGTGAGCGCAACCGATGTCGCGCACCCCTCGCCCGGGAGGCTGCTGCAACGCATGACCCTTGACGTACAGGATATCATGTCGCGGCCGCAACGGCCGCGTCTTGCGGTCCTCACGTTCGATGACGGTCCGTATCCGGTGACGACGCCGCTGCTGCTCGCGCAATTGCAGGCGCTGCACGCCCCGGCGGTGTTCTTCTTCATCGGGGATGACGCGCGGCGCCAACCGGCCATCGCACAGCGCGCCGCCATCCCCGGGATAGAGATCGCCAACCACACCCTCACCCACCCGCAACTCGTCGGTATGAGCGTTGCCGACCAGGCGATCGAGGTGACCGAAGGCGCGAGCACGATCGCGCAGGTCAGCGCGCGGGCGACGCGTTACTTCCGGCCGCCGCACGGCAACTATGACGCGGCCACGATCGAAGCGGCCCGCGGCGCGCATCAGACGGTCGCGCTGTGGGATGTCGATCCGGGCGACTGGCGCATGCTTACGGCCGACCAGATCGTGAGCAGCGTGCGAACGCACGCCCGAGCGCCTGCGGTCATCTTGCTGCACAACGGCAAGCAAGCGACCATCGAGGCGTTGCCGCGCATCGTCGCGGCATACCGGCAGGCGGGGTTCACCTTCGTCACGCTTTCGGAACTGCAGCGCCGCGTGCCGTTGGCGGCGATCAACGATCCCGAGAGGCTCAGCATCTAGAGATGCAACGCGCACCGCAAAAACGCCAAATCATCAAGACGCGGCCGCAGCGACCGTACATCATCGCGCGCATCCTCATCGCGCTCGTGCTCCTGGCCGCCGCGATCGCGGGGATCGTCGCGTTTGCACACGCGCATGCGGCGCATGCAGGAGCGATTTTTTTCATACCGGAAGTTCGTGCCATGGCCGCGCTATGAAGATCTTCGTCAAAGGCCGCAATCTTCGGGTGACGCCGGCGCTGAAAGCCTACGTCGAGGAGAAGATCGGCCACCTCGAGCACTACCTCGACCCCATCCTGGATGCCCACGTCACGCTGCGCACCGAGAGAACGCTGCAGATCGTCGACGTCGTGCTCAACCTCAAGCACTATCTCATGAAGGCCGAGGAGCGTACGCCTGACATGTACGCGTCCATCGACCTCGTGCGCGACCGGCTTGAGCAGCAGATCCGCAAGTACAAGACGCGCCATTGGAGCCACCATACCCGTAACGGGAAAACGCCGGGCAGTCCGAACCGTCCGGCGAAAGGGCGCACGCGTAGCCCGGCGGCCGAGACGGTGGACGGGGAAAGCGACAAGCAGCTGCAGATCGTCCGCTCGAAACGGATCGCGCTGACGCCGCTCAGCGCGCAGGACGCCATGCGACAGATGGAACTGCTGGGGCACGATTTCTTCGTGTTCATCAACGACGAGACGGGCGCCGTCAACGTTCTGTATAAGCGGCGCAGCGGCCAGCTCGGGCTCATCGAGCCTATTACCTAAGCCGCCGGCCACACGCGGTAGCGCCGGGGTTCGCGCGCGCCCACGAGGAATAAGAGCAGCGTGTCTTTTCTGAATACCGTCAGGTCCTGGGTGGACGGCAACGATCGCGAGGTTGCCCGGCTGCGCAAGCGCGTCGAACGCATCAACGCGCTCGAGCCGCAGATCCAGGCGCTGTCGGATGACCAGCTCATGGCCAAGACGCCTGAGTTCCGCCAGCGCCTGGAGCAGGGCGCGACCGTGGACGAGCTGCTCGAGGAAGCGTTCGCGGTCTGCCGTGAGGCGGCGCGGCGCACCATCAACATGCGCCACTTCGACGTCCAGCTGATCGGCGGCATGGTGCTGCACGAGGGCAAGGTCGCCGAGATGCGCACGGGCGAGGGCAAGACGCTCGTCGCCACGCTGCCGGTGTACTTGAACGCCTTGCAAGGCAAAGGCGTGCACCTCGTCACGGTCAACGACTATCTCGCCAAGCGCGACGCCGAGTGGATGGGGCCGATCTATCGCTTCCTCGGCTTGTCGGTCGGCATCATCCAGCATTTCTTGCCGCCGCCCGAGCGGCGCGACGCCTATGCCTGCGACGTCACCTACGTGACGAACAACGAAGCCGGCTTCGACTATCTGCGCGACAACATGGCGCCGCACGTGATGTACTGCGTGCAGCGCGAGCTGTGGTATGCGATCGTCGACGAAGTCGATTCCATCCTCATCGATGAGGCGCGCACGCCGCTCATCATCAGCGGCACGCCGGAAGCGGTCTTGGGTCCGGGCTACAAAGATGCCTCGCATCTGTACGAGCATTTCGCGCGCAACGTCATGCCGCAGCTGCGCAAAGACGAGGACTACACGGTCGACGAGAAGATGCACGCCGTGCCCATCAGCGAGAAGGGCGTGGCGCGGGTTGAGAAGATGCTCGGCGTGCAGAATCTGTACGACCCTTCCAATCTTGAGCTGACCCACCAGCTGCAAGCGGCCCTGAAGGCCAAAGAGCTGTTCCGCCGCGACGAGCAATACGTCGTCAAAGACGGCGAGATCATCATCGTGGATGAGTTCACCGGCCGCCTCATGTACGGCCGTCGCTATTCCGACGGCATCCATCAGGCGATCGAAGCCAAAGAAGGCATCAAGGTCAAAAGCGAAGACCAGACGCTCGCGACCATCACGTTCCAGAACTACTTCCGGCTGTACAAGAAGCTCGCCGGCATGACCGGCACCGCCAAGACCGAGGAGCGGGAGTTCCGCGACATCTACGGTCTCGATGTCCTCGCCATCCCGACAAACCAAAGCGTGCGGCGGCGTGACTTCGACGACGTCGTGTACAAGAACGAGGACGGCAAGTTCCGGGCGGTCATCAACGAGATCGTCGAGATGCACAAAGCGGGCCGGCCCGTGCTCGTCGGTACGCGTTCGATTGAAAAATCGGAGCGGCTTTCGGCCCTGCTGTCCAAGCGCGGCATCGAACATAACGTCCTCAACGCCAAGTATCACGAGAAGGAAGCCGAGATCATCAAGGATGCCGGCGTGCACGGCAAGGTGACCATCGCGACGAACATGGCCGGCCGCGGCGTCGACATCCTGCTCGGCGATGGCGTCCGCGAGCTCGGCGGCCTCCACGTGATCGGCACCGAACGGCACGAGGCCCGGCGGATCGACAATCAGCTGCGCGGCCGCGCCGGCCGTCAGGGAGACCTCGGCTCGTCCCGTTTCTACGCCTCGCTCGAGGACGAGCTCATCCGCATCT
>JALYZS010000302.1 GCA_030948745.1 Vulcanimicrobiota bacterium
GACCTCTGCGCTGCGGCGGGATCGCCAGCGACGGCAACCGGTGGATGCTCTCACCACGTACAGCGAGCGCCTCGCGGCTCGTGCTCAGCAGCGAGAGCCGCGGACACGCGCGCAAGAGCGTATCCGCGGTTTTGGCGACTTCGCGGATGAGATGTTCGCAGTTGTCCAAGATGACGAGCACATGGCGCATTTTCAGATGGGCCACGAGGACGTCGATCATCGGCTGATTGATGGATTCTTGCAGCTCGAGTGTCGCTGCGATCACGCTGGGGACCAAGGCCGCGTTGCTGAGTGAAGCCAGATCGATGAACCACACACCGTCTTCGAAGCTGTCCAGCATCTCCGCGCCGGCCTGCAAAGCGCAGCGTGTTTTGCCGACGCCGCCTGCGCCGAGGAGCGTGACCAGGCGTGCCTCGGCGAGAAGGGCTTTGATGTCGACGATGTCTTGATCGCGGCCGACCAGACTCGTGAGCTGCAACGGAAGGTTGTTCTTGAGCACGCTCAGCGAGCGCAGTCGCGGAAAATCGGATTGCAGGCTCGCGGCCATGAGTTGGAAGACACGTTCGGGCGCGGTCAGGTCTTTCAGACGATGCTCGCCGAGGTCGCGCAGCGCCACGTTTCCTTTGACTGCGTCCGCGGCGGTGCCGGAGAGCAATACCTGCCCGCCGTGGCCGATCGCGAGCAGCCGCGCGACGCGATTGAGCGTCGGACCGAAGTAATCGCCATCGCGTTCGTCTGATGCGCCGACATGCAACGCCATGCGCGCGCGGATGCCCTCCACTTTCGAGAAATCCTCGCTCGCAAGGCGTTGCTGCGCATCTAGCGCCGCGTGCACCGCGTCCTCCACCGAATGGAAAACAGCGCAGAACGCGTCGCCGACCGTCTTGAACACGTGCCCGCGGTGGGCGCCGATCGACTCGCGCATGAGCTCATCGTGACGGCGCACGGCCGCCTGCATGGCGATCGCGTCGCGGTCCCACCGAACGGTGCTGCCCTCGATGTCCGTGAATAAGAACGCCACTGTGCCGGAAGGAAGCGTCAGCGCTGGTCCCATCGTTGTCGAACTTTTCAATTCGGGGCCTAAAGTCTCCGGTTTCACCCAGGGAACTCAGCAAGGCGGGCAGGTGCGTAGGGACATCGGGCGCAAGCCAACATCACATCCGAGATAGCCAGGGAGCATGTTCCATGGGGCAATTCCACATACGCGGCGCGTGTGCCATTATGGCCGCCGGACTCGCCAGTCTTATGCTCGGTGCCTGCAGCGGTGGGGGCGCGGTTCAACCGCCCTTAACCCACCAGACCAGGCCGGCGCCGCCGACAGGCGGGGCGCCGTCGGTCTCTGTCGTGACGTACACGCTGTCGCGATCGGGCGGTACGTACGCACTGCCTGAGAACGCCGCGTTTGATGGGGGCCTCGCTTTCGGACCGAATGCGGCGCCGGCGGGCACAAAAGTGCGGCTGGCTCTCGCCGGTGCGGTGGCCGCTCAGGCTGGTGGAGACGGCTTTGCGAGCTCGTCGCCAGCCGATCCGTTCCCCATCGCCATCGGCATCGAGGTTGCGTGCAGCTTCACCATACCGGTGCCTGGCTTCACGATCCACTTTCGCAAACCGCTCGACGTCAGCGGCACATTCGACGTCGACTGGTTTGATCCGACGCACCCAGAGAATCCGCCTACCAATCCCCGACGGCTGGGAATGGCGGTCGCAAGCGGCAACACGCTGACCTTCACCCCACCGCCGAACGAGACGCTGAGCTTGGTGGCCAACGTCGACTACACGCTCTCAATCCTTCGCGACGTCAGTTCGTCGTACGCAGGTGGCGCGAACAGCGTGCTGCTGCCCGTGCAGTCCGGCGTGCAACAGGAGCTGGCCACCATCGGGGCGCTGGGGGCTGGCGCGAACTATCAGGCGACCTCGGACCAGGGGTTCTTATTGTGGCAGACCATCAACGGGTCGCCGGCTGGCGTGCCGCCGTTCGTCTTCAATGATAACCCGGTCGAATCGCTCGTCGTTTCGGCAACCCAAAGCGTGACGCTGACGAGCGCGACGCTGACCGCGGAATTTACCCAACCCGCCGCCGCGCTGACACGGTTGCGGACATCTGCGACGAGCACGCCGGGGCCGGGCACATTTGTGCCTGATGCAAATCCAACCGTCGTCGGGCCATTCCCAGCGACCGTACAAGGCAACAAGATCGTCTTCACAGCTACGAAGCCCGGTGGGTTTACCGTAAGCAGGAACAAGGCGTGGGACTTCAGCGTCGTCACCGTCACGGCGTGCGTGCCGATCAACGTAAGGGTGGTGTGCGATGATGGCACGCCCCACAATGTGCGCACGTCGGTCGACCTGAACGAGCAGTTCGGCGTTCTCGTGGCAGACGAGTCGGAGCTGTTGACGAACGCGTATGGCTTGAGCGCGACGGGAGCCTGCTCGACCAAGAATATCAATCAGAACGACAACAATGGCGACGCCCCGCCTGGATATAAT
>JALYZS010000261.1 GCA_030948745.1 Vulcanimicrobiota bacterium
CAGACGTTCTTCTTCATCGGCTGCTTAGGCGCGTATCTGGCACGGCTGCGCAAAGTGCCGCTGTTCTTCACCTACCACACACGCTTCACCGAATACGCGCACTACATGCCGGTGCACCAGCGCGTCACGAAAGCGCAGGCGGTGTGGATCTCGCGTGAGTTCTGCAACCGCTGCGACCGTATCATCGCACCGACGCTCGGCACGGTCGAGCTGTTGCACTCGTATGGCGTCGACCGGCCGGTGAGCATCATCCCGAGCGGCGTGGACGTGCACGGCTTCGACCACGATGCGCCGACGCCGGCAGTCATCGCCCAGGCGCGGCCTGGTCTCGTGCTGCTGTACGCGGGCAGGCTCGCGAAAGAGAAAAACCTCGACCTGCTGCTCGACGCGTTCAGCTTGTTCCACGACCGGCGGCCGGATGCGCACCTTGTGGTCGTGGGGGACGGTCCGCACCGCGCGGAGCTCGAGCAACGCACCCAGGCAGCAGCCTGGGGCGCGCTCGTGCATTTCGTCGGCGAGCTCCCCCAGCGCGAGCTTGGACCATACTATCGCGATGCCGACGCGTTCGTTTTCGCTTCCACCACGGAGACGCAGGGGCTGGTGCTCTTGGAAGCGCTCGCACATGGGCTCCCGGCGTTGGCCGTCGACTGCGCCGTCACACGTGAGGTCGTCGGACAAGATGCCGGAATCCTCACCGGTGCAAGCGCCGCAGACCTGGCGCAGGCGTTTGCGGAATTCGCCGATGAATCGCCACAGCGGCGTGAGCTGCGACGCGTCGCGGCCTTAGACGCAGCCGCACCGCTGAGCGTGGATACGCTCGCGACCGATCTCGAGGAGCTCTACCTGCAAGCGGCAAGCCGGCTGACGGCGGCGCACTAGCTTCAGCCCATGTTCGCCCATGATGCGAAGGAAGAAGTGGCGCGGGTCGCGCTCGAGCGGCCGTGTTGCGCGCGCAGCTTCGTGCTCGCATTGCTGCGCTGCGCTGCGCCGCGCCGCGCGCACATGGGACGGGTGTTGACCAGTGCTCGCGGACCTGTCATCCGCGCGGCGCTCAACGTCGCCCACAGCGCTGGCTTCGCCGCGACGGCGCTGACACCGTCGCGGCTCCGCCCACAGCAACGGCGTACGGTCGTGCTCGCCACACCGCCGGCCGGTCATGCTGACGCCAAATTCCCGCTGCGCAGCTGTTGCCGGCGCAGCTGGTTGCGCGCCGCCTTCCTCTCCTGCGGCTCGGTGAGCGATCCTTCGCGCGGCTATCAACTGGAATTCTTCTGCCGTGACGAACGCATGGCACGCGACCTGGCGAGCGCGCTCGCGCTGCTTGACATCGATGCGGGCATATCGCGCCGGCGCCAGCGCCCGGTCGTCTACGTCAAAAATGCGCATGACGTTTCGCTGCTGCTGGCCCAGCTGGGAGCGCACAGTGCGGTGCTGCAGCTTGAAGGACAGCGCGCGCTGCGCCAGACCAAGATCGCGATTCGCCGTGCCGTCAACGGCGAAGCTGCCAACGCGGCGCGCTCAGCCGGCGTCGCCGCACGCCAGCACGCCGCCGCGCGCCGCATGCTGCGTGGGAGTGGTCGTGCGCGATTGTCCGCAGCCGTGACGGAAGCTGCGCGTTTGCGCATCGCGCATCCCGACGGCACGATCGCCGAGCTGGCGACCTTCGCGCGCCCGCCAATCACCAAGGCCGCGATGGCGAGCCGTCTGCGACTTTTGGAGCGCATCGCGAAGAGGTAAGCTCCAAACTAGCGGCGGACTAAAAGACTCCCAGCAGATCTCTCGCACAGACGGCGATCGGAGGCATCCACCGTGGCCACTCGTGTTGCCATCAACGGCTTCGGCCGCATCGGCCGCCAGGCGCTCCGCGCGATCCACGAGCGGCACAGCCAGATCGAGGTCGTCGCGCTCAACGACCTCATGGACCCCAAAACCGCGGCACATCTCTTCAAGCACGATTCGACGTACGGCAATTATCCGGGTCCGGTCGAGCCTGGCGATGGCGCGATCCTCATCGACGGCAAGACGATCAAGCTGTGCGCCGAGCGCAGTCCGGGAAGCTTGCCGTGGAAAGACCTGGGCATCGATCTCGTCATCGAATCGACCGGTCTGTTCACCGATGCCGTCAAAGCGAAAGCGCATCTCGAAGCAGGCGCGAAACGTGTCATCATCTCAGCGCCTGCGAAGAACGAGGACGTCACGGTCGTCCTGGGGGTCAACGAGGAAGCGTACGATCCAGCCAACCACAAGATCATCTCCAACGCATCGTGCACGACCAACTGTCTGGCACCGCTCGTGCGCGTTTTGCAGAACGAGCTCGGCATCGTCAAAGGCGCGATGACGACCGTCCACTCCTACACGAACGACCAGCGCACGCTCGACCTGCCGCACGAGGATCTGCGCCGCGCACGCGCTGCGGCGCTCAACATCATTCCCACGACGACCGGCGCTGCCAAAGCCGTCTTTCTCGTCGTGCCGGAAGTGAAGGGCAAGATCGACGGCTTCTCGTTGCGCGTGCCGACGCCCACCGTTTCCGTCGTCGATCTAGTCGTGCTCACCGAGAAGAACACGACCCGTGATGCCGTGAACGACATGTTCCGCAAGTATTCGCGGGAGCGCATGAAGGGCATCCTGGGAGTCTCTGACGAGCCGCTCGTATCGATGGATTACAAAGGCGATTCGCGTTCGTCCATCGTCGACGCGCTCTCGACGATGGTCATCGCGGATAACCTCGTCAAAGTCGTATCGTGGTATGACAACGAGTGGGGTTACGCGTGCCGGGTCGCCGATCTGGCCGCGCTCGTACTGCAAAAAGAGCAGCAATGGGCCAGCGTCGCCTAGACGACGTTGACCTCAGCGGCAAACGCGTGCTGGTGCGTGAAGACCTCAACGTGCCGTTGGAAAACAGCGCCGTCAGCGACCGCACTCGCATCAGCGCTGCGCTTCCGACGCTGCGCGGCCTGGGCGCGCGGGGCGCGCGGGTCATCGTCATGTCGCATCTGGGCAGGCCTGATGGCAAGGTGGTCGATGCGCTCAGGTTGGCGCCGATTGCGGCCGCGCTCGGCGAGGAACTTGGGCGCACGGTCGCGGTCGCGCCGGACTGCGTCGGGCCCGCGGTCGAAGCCGCCGTCGCAGCGCTCCGCGACGGCGATGTGCTGCTGCTGGAAAATCTGCGCTTCCATCCGGGCGAAGAAGCGAACGACCCGGAATTCGCGCGCCAACTCGCGGCGCTCGGGGACCTCTACGTCAACGACGCGTTCGGCACGGCCCACCGCGCCCATGCCTCGACCGTCGGCATCACGCGCTACTTGCCGTCGTACATGGGTCCGCTGCTGGCGCGCGAGTTGGAGCTGCTGGACCAGATCTTACAATGCCCGCAGCGCCCCTTCGTCGCCGTGTTGGGCGGCGCGAAGGTCGCCGACAAGATCGGCGTCATCCAACGCCTGCTGCAGCTCTGCGACGCGATCGTCGTCGGAGGCGGTATGGCGAACACGCTGTTGGCCGCGCAAGGCTTCGACGTGGGCAAATCGTTGCGCGATTCCGACCTGGGGCCGGCCAAAGATATCGTGCACAAGATCGAGCATGACGCGACCCGCGTCGACGTGCGTTTGCCGAGCGACGCGATCGTCGCCAAAGTCGTGAGCGCGGACGCCGACACGCGGGAAGCGGACGTCGACCAGCTACAGCCGGACGACATGATGCTCGATATCGGCGCACGCACGGCCATGGACTATCGCGGCGTGATCTTGGAAGCCAAAACGGTGTTATGGAACGGCCCCATGGGCGTCTTCGAGTACGATGCTTTCGCCGCCGGTACGGAGGCGGTCGGACAGGCCATCGTTGATTCACATGCGATCTCGATCGTCGGCGGGGGCGATTCAGCCGCGGCGGCGCACAGGCTCGGCTTTGCCGATAAGATGACTCACATCTCGACCGGCGGCGGCGCGACGTTGGAATACCTTGAAGGCAAGCAGTTGCCCGGCATCGCCGCCTTGCAGACCCAGGCGCCTGTGTGAGACACCGCCGACCGCTATTCGCCGCTAATTGGAAGATGCACAAAGGTCCCGCGCAGACGGTGGACTACATGCGCGCGTTCGTACCCCTCGCGGAGCCGCTCGTCGCGAGCGCCGATATCGCGCTGCTGCCGCCGTTCATCGATCTCGTGACGCTGCGCGACCAGCTCGCCGGCACGACGATCGGGTTCGGTGGCCAGGATTGCTTTTGGGAATCCGAAGGCGCTTACACCGGCGAGATCAGCGCGACCATGCTCAAGGACCTCGGCGCGGCGTATTGCGTCGTCGGACATTCCGAGCGGCGACGCTATTTCGGCGAGAACGATGCGCAGGTCGCGCGCAAGGTGGAAGCTTTGATCGAGGCCGGCCTGACGCCCATCGTGTGTGTCGGCGAGTCGCTGGAAGAGAACCAAAGCGGCCGCACGCGCGAGCGTGTCACAACCCAGATC
>JALYZS010000339.1 GCA_030948745.1 Vulcanimicrobiota bacterium
CAGCGTACACAGGCGAGGACGGCACGGTGCACCATGCTGAGCTCAGCCTGAACGCAGATATGATCATGCTCGGCAGCGGAAGCGCCGACGGCAGGAGCGCCGTCTATATCGCGCTCGATACAGCCGCGGATGTCGACGCTTTGTACGCGCGGGCGAAGAGCGCGGGCGCCGATATCACTCGTGAACTCAACGACACCGATTACGGTTCGCACGAGTTCGGCGTGCGAGATCCTGAAGGGCATGGCTGGAGTTTCGGCACCTATCGGCCCTCATCGCCGGCGCCGTAGGAAGTCACTCCCCCGTATGCGATTGATCCTAAGGCCGCTCCGGAGCGTACTCACTCAAGGGGAAAGGGCACCTGAGTGATGGCATCCGGGCGGTCGGACGAGCAGATCATCGCAGCGCTTGCGCAGCAAGATCTTGACGCGCTCGAAGAGCTGTACGACCGTTATGGCAAGGTCGCCTATTCGCTCGCCTATCGCATAGTCGGCGATCGCGGCGCCGCCGAAGATCTGGTGCAAGAGGCATATCTCTCGGTGTGGAGGCGCGCGGCGAGCTATCATCCCGAAAAGGGCAGCGCGCGCAACTGGCTGCTCTCCATCGTGCACCATCGCTCGATCGACCGTCTGCGCCATGTGGCCTCGAGCGGAGCGCTCATCCCCTACGACGAGCTGCCCGAGAACAGCGAACAGAGCGGCGCGCCCGGCATCTGGCAGCAGGCCTGGAGCAACGTGCAGGGGGACATCGTGCGCAAAGCGCTGGAACGTCTGCCCCAGGAGCAGAAGAAGAGCATCGAGCTCGCGTATTTCTCAGGCTACACCCAGGCGGAGATCGCGTCGCTTATGGGCGTGCCGTTAGGAACCGTGAAAGGCCGTATGCGCATCGGGTTGCAAAAGCTGCGCAGCATGCTCGAGGGTTTGGAGATCGGAGCTTCGACGTCATGAGTGAAACCTCGCACGTCACCGACAGCGCCGGACCATACGTTCTGGGCGCGGTGTCGGACGAGGAAGCGCGGCGCATCGAAGCGCACGCACGCGAGTGCGCGGCGTGCCGCGAAGACATCCGCCAGCTACGCGACGTCAGCGGCGTGCTGCCGCTGGCGAGTCCGCAGATGGACGCCCCGGCAGGGTTGAAGGCCAAGATCTTGGCGGCAGCGCAAAGCGATGCGCCGGCACGAGACGTGTTGCGCCGTGCCGCCGAGCGCGCCATGCGCACTTCGCCGCGTCAAGGGTTCTGGCGCCGGGAAGTTCCGGCGTGGGCGGGCCTTGCCGGTTGGATGGGCGTGGCGACCGCCTGCGCGATCATGGGGATCTTCATCGGCATGAGCGGGGAGCGCGAGCACATGCTGGCCTTGCAGCAGCGACAGGGCGCCGTCGTCGCGTCCGATGCGTTCGGGCGCCAGAAGACGTCGGGCCGCGTGACGGCTCCGCTGGCCGCTCCAGCGGGGGATGCGGTCTACAGCGTCAGCGCGGACCAGCTGCAGGCGGCGATGACGCTCATCGGGCAGTCGCAGGTCTTCGACTTGAGCGTGCGTCATAGCGGCGACCACATCCCCGCAAAGATCGTGCAGATGCCGAATGAGGACCACGCGATGCTCGTGTCGGACATGCCCGCGCCGCCGTCCGGCGATGTCTATCGAGTGTGGCTCATCCGCAAGGGCCACCTGCATCCCGTCGGCGTCGTGCAGCCGGGGAAGATGCGCAAGACGATGATCCGGATGAAGGTGCAGATGGGCGACGTCATCGCCTTTAGCATGGCACCCGCAGAGGACAGCGCCCTCCCCGCGCACTTCATGAT
Source organism: Vulcanimicrobiota bacterium (assembly GCA_030948745.1). GTDB lineage: Bacteria > Vulcanimicrobiota > Vulcanimicrobiia > Eremiobacterales > Eremiobacteraceae > JALYZS01. The sequence continues at coordinate 1,798 of JALYZS010000339.1, forward strand.
GCAGCAGACGCTGTAGGGAGAGGAGCGTAGGCGCCGGCTAGACCGGAACGTCCGCCTGGCGCTGCGCGATGGGCACATACGCGACGGACTGCGCGCCGACGTAATTCTCACCTGGCCGGATGAGTTTGTTGTTCGCGTACTGCTCGAGCAGATGCGCGCACCACCCGACGATCCTGCTCATCGCGAAGACCGGCGTGAAGAACGTCGGTGGGATGCCCAGGGTGTAATACACCGACGCGCTGTACAAGTCGACGTTGGCATACAGCTTGCGCTGATCCCAGACCGCCTTCTCCATGCGCTCGGTCATCTCGACCCACTTCGTCTCACCTGCTCGCGACCCGGCTTCTTTGGCGATGCGGCTGAGATCGAGCGCGCGCGGGTCACGCGTCTTGTAGACGGCATGGCCGAAACCCATGATCTTCTCGTGCGCGGCGAGCTTGCGCGCCACCCACGCTTCGACGCCGTCGATATTCCCGATCTCCTTCAAATTCTGGATGACGCCCTCGTTGGCCCCGCCATGCAGCGGACCTTTGAGCGTCGCGATCGCAGACGTGATCGCCGAGTACATGTCCGCCAGGGTGGCCGCGGTGACGATCGCCGCAAAAGTCGACGCGTTCATGCCATGATCGGCGTGGAGTACGAGCGCTACGTCCAGCAAACGCGCGGCGTTCGGATCGGGCTCTTTGCCGCTGAGCATATGCAAAAAGTTTGCTGCGGTGTCGAGTTCGGGGCGCGGTGCGATGGGCTGCTCGCCCTTGGCCAAGCGATAGTACGCAGCCAGGATGGTCGGAAAGACCGCCTGCAGAGCACGTGATTTCTCGAGATTGGATTCGGGCGTGATCTCTTTGGCATGCGGGTCGAACAGCGCGAGCGCGGAGACCGCCGTCCGCAGCACGTCCATCGGCGTCGCATCGCGCGGGATCTCGCGCAGGATGCGCAGCAGCGGCTCAGGCAGCGCGCGCCGCTGGGCGAGGTCACGCCGGAATTCGTCCAAGTGCGCCTTGGTCGGCAGCGCCTTGTACCACAGCAAGTACGCCACTTCGTCGAAGGTGGAATGCTGCGCCAGGTCGTGGATATCAATGCCGCGGTAGATGAGGTGGCCGCGCTCGCCATCGACGTAGGAGACGCTCGTGTCGCCCACGACGACGCCGCGCAGGCCGGTCTGCGCTTGGGGCTGTGGTTGCGCCGGTGTTGCAGTTGCCATGCTGCTATTTTACCCCCTTTTCCGCTGCTATGACCATTCGCGCATCCGCCGGAGGTCCACTTCAAGCGCGCGGTCGAAAGCGTGCGCGAAAAGTCGTGTCGAGGGAGCTTAGCATGCGGAAAAAAGTAACCATTGTGGGCGCGGGCAACGTCGGCGCGACGGCGGCGCATTGGCTGGCGCAAAAAGAGCTGGCCGACATCGTGCTCGTCGACGTGGTCGAGGGCATCCCTCAGGGCAAAGCGCTCGATCTGTTGGAGGCCCTGCCGGTCGAGCGTGCGGACGTCCAGGTGATTGGCGCCAACGACTACGAGGCGACAACCGGTTCCGACATCGTGGTCATCACGGCCGGCTTCCCGCGCAAAGAGGGCATGAGCCGCGACGACTTGCTGCGCATGAACGCAGAGATCGTCGGGAAGGCGACCGCTGAGGCGGTGCGGCGCTCGCCGGGCTGTATTTTGATCATCGTTACCAACCCGCTCGACGCGATGTGTGAGGTGGCGCGCCGCACCAGCGGTTTTCCACGCGAGCGCGTGCTCGGCATGGCGGGCGTGCTCGACTCCGCGCGCTTCTCCACGTTCATCGCACAAGAGCTGCACGTGAGCGTCGACAACGTGCACTCGTTCGTGCTTGGCGGTCATGGCGACCAGATGGTGCCGCTGCCGCGGTTCTCAACCGTGGCCGGGGTCCCCATCACCGAGCTGATGGACGCCGCAACGCTTGAGCGCCTCGTGAAGCGCACTGCTGGCGGCGGCGGGGAGATCGTGAGGTATCTCAAGACGGGCAGCGCGTATTATGCCCCGGCCCGCTCAATCGCCGAGATGGTCGACGCGATCCTCAAGGATAAGCATAAGATATTGCCCTGCGCTGCCTATCTGCAGGGCGAGTTCGGCATCAACGGCCTCTTCGTGGGCGTGCCTTGCAAGCTCGGCGCCGCGGGTCTCGAGGAGATATTTGTGGTCGAACTGTCCGACGCCGAGCAGACGGCGCTGAAGAAGAGCGCCGCAGCCGTGCGCGAGTTGGTCGAGGCGCTGCCGAAATAATAAAGGGGCCTCCGTTTCCCGGTCTTGCCAGGGCAGCTCTGCGGGACACAGAACACAAGAACCAGCAGGCAGGGCCCAAAGGTGTGATGTTGTCACACCCGCCTCGTCGAACTTGTCATATGTTCGTCTGCGTGCGCTGGGCCGATCTCACGTCCGGTTCGCACGTCTTGCCCGTTATGGTCCGCTCCGCCGGAGGCAGTGTAGTTTTTTGAAACGCGCAATCAAGGATCAAGAGCGCACGCAGCGCCGCTTTCAGCGCCGGCGCATAAAATTGCCCGTCACCGTACGCGCGGATGATGGCACGATCGCCAACGGATTGGCGGACGACGTCAGCGCCGGCGGCTTGCGGCTGAGCACCAACGCCAACTTCGTGACCGGCACGCGCGGCCTCGCGCAGGTCTCCATCCCGAGCGGCGAAACCGTGCGCGCACCGATCGAAATCGTGTGGCGCGAGAACGGCCCCGAAGGCACGACCATCTACGGCGTCCATTTCCAAAACTTAGGTTCGAGCGAACGGTTTGCGCTCTTCGAAGCTATCTACTCGCCCTCCAACGGCGAACAGGTCTTCCTGAGATCGCTCGGCGCCGCCGAGTCGCGCCCGCCGGGCAACGAACCGCTCACGCCCGTCCATCATGCCTACTACATGCGCATCGTCCGGCGCATCGAACAGGCGCACAAGCTCGCCGCGGCCGACAGCGACAAGCTGCTCTACGCCCGGCTGCATGAAGGCCGGCCGTTGCGCGACGCCATCGTCGAGCTCGGTCTGGCGACCGAAGACGGCGTGGACGCTTTCCTCGGCGCCGTGTTCGGCCATCCGTACATAGACCTGGTGCGCACGAGGCCGGATGTCAATGCGGCGGAGGCGATTCCCGTGAGCGTTGCGACCACCGGCTACATCGTGCCGGTGAAGCTCATCGACGACAAGCTCATCGTGGCCATGGCCGATCCGCTCGACTTGCCGACGTTGGATCTCATCTTGCTGCGTGCCAAACATCAAGTCGAGATCCGCTTCGCGCTCATCGAGGACGTGGAAAAAGCGATCAATGACGTGTACCACGGCGGCACGCTGCATTCGGTCGACCGGCTGTTGCAAGGGCTACCGGGCGTCGGCGTCGACGGCTTGAACCAGGAGGGCACCGAGGTCGAGGATCTCGAGACGCTGCGCAAGATGTCCGACGCGACGCCGATCGTGTCGCTGGTGGAATCGTTGCTGCGGAGCGCGGTCGAGCATCGCGCGAGCGACATCCACCTCGAACCCTATCACGACACCATACGCGTGCGCTTCCGCCTCGATGGCGTGCTGCAAGAGATCCGCAAGCTGCCGCGTCCTGTGTATCCGGCCGTGGTCTCGCGCATCAAGATCATGGCGCGCATGGACATCACCATCCGGCATATCCCGCAAGACGGTCGCGCCTCGATGCGCTACCTGAAGCGCGAAACCGATCTGCGCATCGCCTCGTTGCCCACCGTTGCCGGCGAGAAGATCGTCATCCGGCTGCTGGAGAAAAACCCGGCCTTCAAGTCTTTGGAGGCGATCGGCTTCAGCGATCACAACCTCCAGCTATTCTCGCCTCTGGTCAAGCGGCCGTACGGTATGATCTTGTGCTGTGGTCCCACGGGGAGCGGCAAGTCGACCACGCTGTTCGCGTGTCTGCAAGAGATCAACGACGGACTTACCAATATCACGACGATCGAGGACCCGGTCGAATATCGCGTGGGCGGCGTCAACCAAGTCGAGATCAACGTCAAGCGCGGCCTGACGTTCGCGTCGGTCCTCCGGTCACTGCTGCGTCAGGATCCCGACGTCATCTACGTCGGCGAGATCCGTGACCGCGAGACCGCCGACTTGGCGGTGCGCGCCGCGTTGACCGGCCATTTGCTGCTCTCCACCTTGCACACGAACAGCGCCGTGCAGGCCATCACGCGGTTGGTGGACATCGGCGTCGACCCGGCCTTGATCGGCTCGTCGCTCATCGGCGTCGTCGGCCAGCGGCTCGTGCGCCAGATCTGTCCCAAGTGCAGCTACGAATACGAAGTAGAAGAAGATGAAGCGCTGCTGCTGCAGGAGCTGCTGCCGCTCGTCGCACCCAACACGCTGCATCGTGGCAAAGGCTGTCGCCACTGCCATGACACAGGCTTTTACGGGCGGCTTGGCTGCCACGAAGTGATCGCGGTGGACGACGGCCTGCGGCGGCTCATCGCCCGCGGGGCCGACTCGAATCAGCTGTTGGACTACGTCTCCGCGCACGGCTTCAACGACCTGCGCGACGATGCGCTGCGGCGTCTCACGAATGGCGAGACGACGCTCAAGGAAGTCGTGCGCGTAACGATTTAGCGGCGAACCCAGAGCCTGAGCGAGGTAATACGGCGGGCGATTGAAAAATCGCCTTTGCCGTTTTCGAGGAGACCATTGTGGATCAGGATCGCCAGTTCGGCTTCCGCACGCGCGCCCTACACGCCGGCACGCCGCCCGACCCCGCCAACGGTTCGCGCGCGCTGCCGATCGATTTAACGACCAGCTTCGTCTTCGATTCCGTCCAGCATGCCAAAGAGCTGTTCTCGCTACGCACCTACGGCAACATCTATAGCCGCATCTCCAATCCGACGGTTTCGGCATTCGAGGAGAAGATCGCCAGCCTCGAGGGCGGCCTTGGCGCGATCGCGACCGCGTCCGGCCAAGCCGCGCAGCTCATCGCACTGTTGTCACTCGCGCAAGCCGGGGACCATCTGGTTTCGTCTGCGAACATCTACGGCGGCACGGTGACGCAGTTCTCCGTCACGCTGCGGCGGCTCGGCATCGAGACGACGTTCGTGCCGGGCGGCGACCCGGCCGCGGTGCGCGCCGCGATGCGCGACAACACGCGCGCGGTGTTCGCCGAGACGATCGGCAACCCGTCGGGGAACATCGCCGACATTGAAGCGCTCGCAGCCGCGGCACACGATGGCGGCGTGCCACTCATCATCGACAACACGTTTGCGACGCCCTATCTGTGCCGGCCGCTCGAACATGGCGCCGACATCGTCGTGCATTCGGCGACCAAGTTCATCGGCGGCCACGGCACCAGCATCGGCGGCGTCGTCGTCGAGGCGGGCACGTTCAACTGGTCCAACGGGCGGTTCGCCGTGATCGCCGATCCGTCGCCGGCCTATCACGGCCTGCAGTTCCACGAGACGTTCGGCACGTACGGCTATCTGATGAAACTGCGCGCGGAGACCTTGCG